>JBOGZX010000430.1:0-3426 GCA_050697615.1 Gaiellaceae bacterium | reverse complement strand
CGCTGTACCTGTCGATGCGGGGCGCTCGTCGATCTCGCCAGCACCTCGAGCGTGGCTCGTTGAGCAACCGACAACCTCAATGCCGCCGCAGCGTGTTTCACCCCACGATCATACCACAACAAGATATCTAAATACGAGACACTACACTAGCACCGGACCTCGTGGAGCGCCGGGCGCGTAGTGGTCTTCGTGAACCGCCGCGAGTTCGTCACCGTCGCCGCCGGAGCGCCGTTTGCCCTGCGCACGACGCTCGCCGCCGCCGCCTCAGCACCTTCCGCCCTCGTCACCTGCGACGCCGAGTCGAGGCTGGCGATCGTCGATCTCGGCTCGTTCCGGGCCGCCGGCTCGATCGCGACGCTCGCCGACCCCCGCTCGATCGAGCTGGTCGGCGACCGCGCGGTCGTCTGCCACACGGCCGTTGGCCCGCTGTCGATCGTCGACCGGCACGGGGTGCGCCATGTCGTGCACGGGCTCGAGGAGCCCCGCTACACCGCGGCCCACCCGGACGGCGTCCACGCGTTCGTGACCGACTCCGGGCGGAGCGGAGTCGTCGCGCTCGACGTTGCCCGCGGCAAGCTGCTCGGGCGCGCGCCGCTCGGCGGCTGGGCGCGCCACCTCGGCATCGACGCGGCCGGGACGACCCTCTGGGTGGGGCTCGGCACGGCGTCGACCGAGATCGCTGTCGTCGACGTGCGCGATCCGGCCCGCCCGCGGCACGTGCACACGGTGCGGCCGCCGTTCCTCGCGCACGACGTGAGCTACGCGCCGGACGGCCGCGTGTGGGTCACCTCGGGCGAGCAGCGCTCGTCGGCGATCTACCACGCGGGCCGCTCGCTCGTCTCGCTTCTCGGAGCCGACCTCGCGCCGCAGCACGTGACGTTCGGGAACGGCCTCGCCTACGTGACGAGCGGCGACTCGGGGCTCCTGCGGGTGCACACGCTCGCGGGGCGCGTGATCCGGACGACGTCGATCCCGGTGGGCTCCTACAACGTCCAGCAGGGCCACGGGCGGGTGCTCACACCGTCGCTCGAGCGCGGAACGCTGACCGTGCTCGACCGCCGCGGCGCGCTCCTGGCGCGAGTTCAGGTCGCCGGCTCGTGCCACGACGCCTGCTTCCTGCCGCGCTGAGTCTTTACGGAAGCCTTACTCCTCGCTGGGTGGATCTTGGCCGGCAGTGGGGAACATGGGCCGGAATGAAGCGACTGCTTCTCCTCCTTGCCCTGGCCGCGATCGGGATTGCCGCGATTCCGGCGACGGCGAGTGCGGCGGCGGTTCCCTGCCGCGACAAGATCTACAACGACTGGTACCACGACGGCAAGATCGCCTCGACGTACCCGATCGCGTGCTACCGCGACGCGTTGAAGCACATGCGGACGGGCGACACGATCTACTCGAGCCTGTCCGACGACATCCACTCCGCGCTGCAGGCGGCGCTCGAGCGTAGCCACGGCAAGAAGCGGGTGCCGCTGCAGGTCGGCAAGGGTTTCTCCGACGTCGGGCCGGACGGCGTGCTCGTGGCCGACCACACGAAGAAGTCCGACAAGTCGCCGCGCACAAACGACACGTCGAGGGAGACGAAGCCGCCCGCGACCGCCACGGTCGAGGCCTCTGCTCCCGTGGCCGACACGAACGGCGGCGGCGTACCGCTTCCGCTGCTCGTCCTGGGCGCGCTCGCGCTCCTCCTCGCCGCCTCCGGCGGCGTCGGCATGCTCGTGCGCAAGCGTCGCGGCGACTCTTAGCTTCCGAGCGGCACGAGCCGCCTGAGCCGCGCCCGCTCGACCGGCAGGTAGAAGCCTAGCGGCAGCAAGAGCAGCGGGAAGACGGCCACGAGCCCGAACGACGGCGCCAGCGAGAGAGAGCCTGCGCGCGCCGCGACGGTCAACCCGGCCGAGGCTCCGACCACCGTCGCGATCCGCCGCCACTGGTACGGGACGGGGTAGACCGACTGCGCGTAGATCGTCATCCCGATGAACAGGACGACATAGGCGGCGAGCGTCGAGATCGCGGCGCCGACCATCCCGTAGGCGGGTATCAGCCAGAAGTTGAGCCCGATGTTGGCCAGCGCCCCGACGCCGGTCACCACCCAGTTGAGCTGCGTCTTCCGCGCGCGGCCGCTTCCGATCGCGAGCACCGTGTAGCCCGCGTAGATCGCTCCGGCGAAGGCGAGCAGTGCCACACCCTTGTCGGCTCGCTGGAACTTCGGGTCGCTGAGCAGGCTCGTCCACCAGGGAGCGAGGGCGCCGAGCGCGAGCGCCGTCCACGACGCGAATCCCAGCAGGTAGGTGAGCACGAACGAGTAGGTGCGTCGCGCCTCGCGATCGTCCTCGATCGAGTACGCGAAGGCAGGCCACGCGGTGCGGAACGCGATCATCACGAAGGTGATCACCGACGCGATCCTCACCGCCACCGAGTAGACGCCGACCTCGGCGTTGCCCTTGTACCAGGAGACGAACTCGCGGTCGACGAAGTTGATCGCCCACAGCGCGAGCGCCGACGGCACGAGCGGCATCCCGAACGTCTGCATCTTCCGGAAGAGCGCCCGGTCGAACTCCAGCCCGAGCTGGTCGGTGCGGTACGCGAGCAGCGCGAGGTAGACGACGAGTGTGCCGGTGAAGTTGCCGACGATCAGCCCGACGGCGCCCCAGTGGAAGACCGCGATGAAGAGGACCATCGCGGCGACCGTGACGAGCACGTTGGTGACACTCGCGATCGCGTAGGCGGTCGAGCGCTCCTCGACCCGGAAGAGCGCCGTGAGCTGCTGGTAGTTCGTCTGCGCCCACAGCCCGACCGCGCCGGCGCGGACGAGCGCCGGGTAGTGGCCGAGGCCGAGCCAGTGGGCGACGGGGGCCGCGAACACCAGTCCGAGCACCAGCCCGAGCGTGGACATCGCCATCGTGAACCAGAAGGAGGTGCGGACGACCGTCAGCCGTGCCGCGGCCTCCTTCGCGTCGAAGTAGTAGCGGAAGAAGGCGCTCGAGATCCCCATTTGCAGCACGATCGCGAGCACCGCCGTCGCCGCCGTGACGAGCTCGACCTGACCGTAGGCGCGCCGCGACAGGTAATGCGTGTAGAGCGGCAGCAGGACGGTCGCGAGGATCCTCGAGACGAGGCCGCCGACGCCGTAGACCGCCGAGTGGCGCGCGAGGCGGCGCATCTGGAAGGCGAGGCTCATTCCGCTCAGAGGGAACGGTAGAGGTCGATCAGGCGGTCGGCCACGGCGTCGATGTCGTGCACCCGCTCGACGTAGGCGCGGCTCCGCGCGCCGATCTCGCGGCGCAGCCCGGGCCGCTCGACGAGCGGACGGAGGGCCTCGACGAGCGTCTCCTTCGTGGCGGGCACGACCGGCAGGCGCGCGCCGAGCCGCTCGGCGCTGCGCTCGGCCGTCTCCGGGTCGATGTGCGCGACGACCGGCTTGCCGAGCGCCAT
>JBOGZX010000429.1:0-3842 GCA_050697615.1 Gaiellaceae bacterium | reverse complement strand
TACGCCGACGAGGCGCTGTGGCGCGCGCGGATCCATCCGCTCACTGCCGCCGCCGAGCTAGGGCCAGACGAGGTGAGGGCGCTCCACCGCGGCGTGCGGGGTGCCCTCCAGGCCGGCATTCGCCGCCAGGGGTCGACGCTGCGCGACTACCGGCTGCCCGACGGAACGAGCGGCGGGATGCAGCACGAGCTCAAGGTGTACGGACGCGCCGGCGAGCCCTGCGAGCGGTGTGGGACGCCGATCGAGAAGATCCGCGTCGCCGGCCGCGGCACGTGGTATTGCCCGTCGTGCCAGCGCTATGCGGCGTCGAGCAGCGCGTCGAGACGGCCCTCGCGGTCGAGGCGCCAGAGTTCCGTGTAGCCGCCGATCGAGCGCCCGCCGATCAGGATCTGCGGCACGGTCCAGCCGCCCGTCTCGTCGTGCAGCCGGGCCCGGAAGGACGCGTCGCCGTCGATCCGGATCTCCTCGTAGGGGAGGCCGAGTGCGTCCAGGAGCGCCTTCGCGCGAACGCAGTAGCCGCACGAGGCGGTCGTATACATCTGGATCTTCGACATCCTCACTTACAACGCAGAAAGTTGCCCCGGGATTCCCCGGGTGCCTCACTAGACTGAATCGACGTGGCCGGCCGGACGTACAAGACCGAGGCGATCGTCCTCCGGTCGATCCGGTTCTCGGAGGCCGACCGCATCCTCCATCTGTACAGCGAGGGCCGCGGCCGGATCGGCGCGATCGCGAAGGGGGTGCGGAAGACCAAGTCCCGGTTCGGCGCGCGCCTGGAGCCGCTGTCGCACGTCGAGCTGATGCTGCACGAGGGGTCGGGCGAGCTGCAGACGATCACGGGTGTCGAGCTGCTCCGCTCCCACCATGCCGTGCGCGAGGACGGATACCGCCTGAGCGTGGGGATGATCGGCGCCGAGGCGATGCTCCGACTGCACGCTGAGCCCGAGGCGAACGAGCGGGCCTTCGGCGCCCTGGCCCGGTTCCTCGACCTGCTCGACGAGCTGCCGCCGGCGGCGGGCCGGGCGGCGCTCGACCCACTGGCGCTCTCGTTCCAGCTGAAGTTGCTCTGGCTCGCCGGCTATCTGCCGCATCTGACGAGCTGTGTCGAGTGCGGCGAGGGGGAACTGGTCGGCTTCTCGGCCCGCGCAGGTGGAGCCGTCTGCCGCAGCCATGCGCAGGCAGCCCTGCACCTCTCGCTCGAAGGGCTGCGCGGAATCGAGCAGCTGCTCTCGACGCCGCTTGCCGACGCGTACGGCGCCGACCTGCCGGAGCGCGCATGCCGCGATGCCCTCTCGGTCGTGACATCGTCGTACGAAGAACACGGCGGCTTCCGCCTGCGCACACTGTCAGCCTGAAGCGCGCTCGATCGGCCGAGCTACGAGCTGCTCGAGAGGCGCCCGACGAGCCAGGCGAGCGACAGCGGATAGCGCCACTGCGTGCGGCTGTGCGTGCCCGGGTGCAGCTCGAAGTGCACCCGATCGTCCGGCACGCCCGCATCGGCGACTGCCTGCCGAAACGCGGCCGCACCCAGGTCGAGGAAGAACTCGTCGGACGAGCCGGCGTCGATCCAGATCCCGCGCAGCTCCCGTAGCGTCTCGGCGTGCTCCGGCGCCCGTGCGAGTCGTACCGGGTCCCAGGCGAGCCACCGCTGCCATACCTCGACAATCAGCTCGCCGGTGTCGGCGTCGAACGGCAGCTCGACGGTGCCGTCGGCGCGAGGCGAGTACGCCGCCGCCATTGCGTAGACGTTGACCAACACGTCGTCGGAGGGCTTCGAGCGCACCGGCCGTCCCGAACGGAAGTCCTCCCAGAAGCGGTCGAACGAGCCGCCGTACTCGTCGCGCAGCGCACGGGCTGCGGGCGCGAAGTCGCGCAGGTAGCTGCCTTCGAAGAGCGCGTCTCCAGCGTGCGTCGCGAGCGCGCCGAACAGATCGGGGCGCAGGAGCGGGGTGATCATCGCCCCGTATCCGCCGGACGACTTGCCCTGGATGCCGCGCGCAGCGCGATCGGGGATCGTCGGGTGCCGATCGTCGACGAACGGGACGACTTCGTCGCAGAGGTAGGTGTGGTAGTTCCCGATCGCGGGTGAGTCGACGTACTGCGAGCCTCCGACCGCCGTGAACGCGTCGACGAGCACGACGACCGCATCGGGCGCGAGCCGCTCGATCGCGTCGGGGTACGAGACCGTCCATGGCTCCGTGTTGAACCAGGCGGCGGCCATCCCGGTCAGCCCCTGGATCACGTAGACGGCCGGGTAGCGGCGCGAGCCGTCGGACGGCGTCCAGATCCAGAGCGGCCGCTCGTACGGGTCGCCGAGCGCGTTCCCACGCAGGGCGTCGGAGACGATCGTGTGCCGCTGCCAGGCCACGGTCAGAGACGATCCAGCAGCAGCTGCTTCGCGCCCTCGATCGGGATCCGCTCCTGCTGCAGCGTGTCCCGGTCGCGGAGCGTGATCGTGCCGTCCGCGAGAGTCTGCTCGTCGATCGTCAGCGCCCACGGCGTCCCGATCTCGTCCTGGCGGCGGTAGCGCTTGCCGATCGCCGCGGCGTCGTCGTACTCCGCCGACATCGCCGTGCGGATGTCCTCGTAGAGCGGCCGTGCCCGCTCGACGAGCGCCGTGTCCTTGCCGACGAGCGGCAGCACCGCGACCTTCACCGGCGCGAGCCGCGGGTGCAGCCGCAGCAGCGTGCGCGGCCGGTCCGCGATCACCTCCTCGTCGTAGCCGTCGCACAGGAAGGAGAGGAACGAGCGTCCGACGCCGAGCGCCGGCTCGATCACGTGCGGCACGTAGCGCTCGTCGTGGCCGATCCACTCGAGCTTCGTCCCCGACGCCTCGCTGTGCTGACGCAGGTCGTAGTCGCCGCGGTTCGCGACGCCCTCGAGCTCCTGCCAGCCGATCGGGAAGAGGTACTCGAGGTCGCTGGTCGCGCTCGAGTAGTGCGAGAGCTCCTCTGTGTCGTGCACGCGGACGCGCAGGTGGCTGGGGCGCAGGCCGAGGTCGAGGTGCCAGCGGCGGCGCTCGTCGATCCAGTAACGGTGCCACTCCTCGGCGTCGGCGGGCGGCACGAAGAACTCCATCTCCATCTGCTCGAACTCGCGCACGCGGAAGAGGAAGTTCCCGGGTGTGATCTCGTTGCGGAAGCTCTTGCCGATCTGCGCGATCCCGAACGGCGGCTTCACCCGCAGCGACGACGTGACGTTCTTGAAGTTGACGAAGATCCCCTGCGCGGTCTCGGGCCGCAGGTAGGCACGCGACGCGTCCTCGCGCACGGGGCCGATGAACGTCTCGAACATCAGGTTGAAATCCCGCGCCTCGGTGAGATCGCAGTCCGGCGTCTCGCCGGGGCGCTTCGACGGGCGCCGCCCGCACTGGCTCGTCTCGAGGTGGTCGGCGCGGAAGCGGTGCTTGCAGGTGCGGCAGTCGATCAGCGGATCGGAGAAGCCCCCGACATGGCCCGAGGCGACCCAGACCTGCGGGTTGAGGATGATCGCCGAGTCGAGGGCTACCACGTCGTCTCGCTCCTGGATCATCGACCGCTGCCACTCGCCCTTCACGTTCTGGATCAGGAGTACGCCGTAGTGGCCGAAGTCGAACGACGAGCCGAGGCCGCCATAGATGTCGGAGGTGGGGAAGACGAACCCGCGGCGCCGGCACAGCGCAGCCACCTTCTCGATCGTCGCGGGGCCCTCGTAGGCCTCGAGCTGGTCGGGCGCGGTCACGCCCTCAACCTAGCGGGTGGGACCACTACAGTGGACCGGTGACCGCCGCGTGAGCACTGCCGCATGAACACCGTCGAGCTGCACGTGGTGTCGGACTCCACCGGCGAGACGGCCGCTCGCCT
>JBOGZX010000428.1:0-1633 GCA_050697615.1 Gaiellaceae bacterium | reverse complement strand
CGGTCGTTCGCGCGGCGACGGAGGCCGACGTCGACCGGCTCGTCGGCTGGCACGCCGACCCGGAGGTCGCGCGCTTCTGGGACGACAAGACGTTCACACGCGAGCAGATCCTGGATCGGCTCCGGCGCGAGTCGGTCGACGCCTACATCGTCGAGGCCGAAGGTGAGCCGGTGGGCTACCTGCAGGCGTGGTGGGACGGGGATGACCGTTGCCGGCGCGTGGGCGGGCTCGACATGTTCCTCGTGCCGTCCGCGCGCGGGCGCGGACTCGGCCCGGATGCCGCCCGGACGCTCGCCGTCCACCTGGTCGGCGAGCAGCGCTGCGAGAGCCTCACCGTCGACCCCTACCTCTGGAACGAGCACGCGATCCGGGCCTGGCGGAAGGCCGGCTTCCGCCGGGTCGGAGAGCGCGAGCCCGACGCCGACCACCCCGCCCGCCGGCTCCTGATGGCGTTCCGGCCGGAGCCCCCAACATAGTCTGACTCGAGTCTGACTGGAGTCTGACTGGAGTCTGACTCACGAGTTCGTCACCAGAGCGTGACGAAAGTGCGCGGAGCGTTTGCGGATGCGGGATTCCGCGCACGTTCGCGCCCGTCCTTTCGGGACACCGGGCGGCCGGCGGCCGCGCGCCGCGGCGATGCCTCGGGCCATTGCGGTCCTTCACGGCCTACCCGCCGCCTGATCGCAAGCACGGCCGTCCGCACCGCCGGCACGAGGAAGGCCAGCGAATCGCATGCCCGACGCTCCCGCACCGCCGGCACGAAGAAGGCCAGCGAATCGCAAGCCCGACCCTCCGTACCGCCAGCACGAAGAAGGCCAGCGAATCGCAAGCCCGACCCTCCCGCACCGCCGGCACGACGAAGGCAGGAACGCGAAAGGCCGGCAACACGATCAGCGCGCCGAACCACCGGCCCCGCCACGACTCGGTCGAGCCGTGCCTCGCGTTCTTGGAACGGGAGATCCCGCTGATCGAGCTGAGACGGACGTCGAGCACGACAAGTCCGGCCGGCGAGAGATACGTGCGCCTGCTACGCGGGTTCATCGAAACCGCTCCGGAAAGCGGCTGACTGCGACGCGTCAACCACCCGCCGCGCCGCTCGGACCGTCAAGATCCGCACGAGAGAAACCAGGAATCACGACGGAGGAGCGCGCATTGAGCATCGAGCGGCCGCAGATCGCGAGGCCCGAGGGAGACATCCCCTTCGAGCTCGTCGTCGAGGACGTCGTCACCGGCGACGGCGAGGAGGCGACGAGCGGGAAGAAGGTCACCGTCCACTACGTGGGCGTCGCCTTCTCCTCGGGCGAGGAGTTCGACGCGTCGTGGAACCGAGACCAACCGTTCCAGTTCAAGCTCGGCAAGGGCCAGGTGATTCCCGGCTGGGACGCCGGCGTGCAGGGAATGCGGGTCGGCGGCCGCCGCAAGCTGACGATCCCGTCCGCGATGGCCTACGGCGCACGCGGTGCGGGCGCCGCGATCAAGCCGCACGAGCCGCTCGTCTTCGTCGTCGACCTGCTGGCCGTGGACTAGCCTGGATCCACCGGGATGCGTGACCGCGACGCGGAGCGCGCCGTCCGGGTGGAGGCGCCGCAGGCGCCGCAGCCCGGCGGGGAAGCGGCCCTGTCGAAGCCCAGAC
>JBOGZX010000427.1:0-10415 GCA_050697615.1 Gaiellaceae bacterium | reverse complement strand
GGCCGTCAGGACGCGACGCGGAGCGCACCGCCCGGGTGGAGGCGCCGCAGGCGCCGGAACCCGGGCGGGAAGCGGCCTGGCGAGCCCAGACGGGCGCACCGCCCGCGCAGAGCGGTGGATCCAGGCTGAGCCGGCCGATCCGGCGGCCCAGCCGCCGCCGCCCGAACAGGGGACGGTCCTCGTCGTCGATCTCGGCGGCCAGTACTCGCAGCTGATCGCACGCCGGGTGCGCGAGGCGCGCGTGTACTCGCAGATCGTCTCGCACCGGGCGTCCGTCGACGAGATCCGGCGGCACGACCCCGTCGCGATCATCCTCTCCGGCGGGCCGGCGTCGGTGTACGCCGAGGGCGCACCGCGAATGGACACGGCGATCTTCGAGCAGGGCATCCCCACGCTCGGCATCTGCTACGGCGCACAACTGCTCGCGCTCGAGCTCGGCGGCAGGGTGGAGAAGACCGGCGTCGGCGAATACGGCAAGGTGCGGATGCGGACGTCCGGCGAGGGTCTCTTCGCGACGCTGCCCGGCGAGCAGACCGCCTGGATGTCGCATCGCGACACGGTGACCGCGCCGCCCGAGGGCGCGCGGATCGTCGCCGACTCGGAGCACACGCCCGTCGCCGCGTTCGAGGACGACGCACGTGCGCTGTACGGCGTGCAGTTCCACCCCGAGGTGGTGCACACACCGCACGGGCAAGCGGTCCTCGAGAACTTCCTCTACGAGATCGCCGGCGCCGCGCCCGTGTGGACGCCCGCGGCCGTGATCGAGGAGCAGGTCGAGCGCATCCGCGCGCAGGTCGGCAACGAGCGGGTCCTCTGCGCGCTCTCGGGCGGCGTCGACTCCGCCGTCGCGGCGCTGCTCGTGCACAAGGCGGTCGGCGACCGGCTCACCTGCGTGTTCGTCGACCACGGCCTGTTGCGCAAGGGCGAGGCGGAGCAGGTCGTCGAGACCTTCGACGGGGTCTTCGGTGTGCCGCTCGTGCACGTACAGGCGCAGGAGCGGTTCCTCGCGAAGCTCGACGGCGTGACCGATCCCGAGCGGAAACGCAAGCTGATCGGGACCGAGTTCATCCGCGTGTTCGAGGACGAGGCGCGCAAGCTCGGAGAGATCCGCCGACTGGTGCAGGGGACGCTGTACTCCGACGTGATCGAGTCGGGCGGCACCGACGGAGTCGCCGAGACGATCAAGTCGCACCACAACGTCGGCGGGTTGCCGGCCGACATGAAGATGGAGCTCGTCGAGCCGCTGCGTCTCCTCTTCAAGGACGAGGTGCGGCGCGTGGGTGAGGAGCTCGGCATGCCCGAGCGGATGGTGTGGCGGCAGCCGTTCCCCGGGCCTGGTCTCGCGATCCGCATCATCGGCGAGGTCACCGAGGAGCGGCTCTTCACGCTGCGGGAGGCGGACGCGATCCTGCAGGAGGAGGTGCGGAGGGCCGGGCTCTACCGCCAGCTGTGGCAGAGCTTCTGTGTCCTACCCGCGATCCGGACGGTCGGCGTCCAGGGCGACTCGCGCACCTACGGCTACCCGATCGCCGTTCGCGCGGTCACGTCGGAGGATGCGATGACAGCCGACTGGGCGCGCCTCCCCTACGACCTGATCGAGACGATCTCGGGTCGGATCGTCAACGAGATCCCGGCAGTGAACCGCGTGGTGCTCGACGTCACGTCGAAGCCGCCGGCGACGATCGAGTGGGAATAGCCGGCGCGGTTCCCTACCGGGTCGAGACCGCCCGGCTCGTCGTCCGGTGCTACGAGCCGAAGGACGCGCCGCTCCTGAAGGACGCGGTCGAGCGGAGTCGCGATCACCTCTGGCCGTGGATGCCGTGGACGCCCGCGGAACCGGAGCCGCTCGACTACGTCGTGCTGCGACTGCGCGAGTTCCGCGCGCAGTTCGACCGCGACGAGAACTGGATCTACGGCGTCTTCACGCCCGACGAGGCGCGGGTCGTCGGCGGCAGCGGCTTCCACGCGCGCGGCGGCGAGGGCTCGCTCGAGATCGGGTACTGGATCGCCGTCGACGCCGCACGCCGCGGCTACACGACCGAGGTCGCAGCGGTGCTGACGCGCGTCGGCTTCGAGCAGGTGGGGCTCGATCGCGTCGACATCCAGATCGACCCGGCGAACCAGGCGAGCCAGGGCATTCCGCGAAAGCTCGGGTTCGTCCACGAGGGAACGTTGCGCCGCCGCCTGCCGCGCCGCGAGGGCGAGCCG
The DNA here is from genome assembly GCA_050697615.1 of Gaiellaceae bacterium. Classification (GTDB taxonomy): domain Bacteria; phylum Actinomycetota; class Thermoleophilia; order Gaiellales; family Gaiellaceae; genus PALSA-600. The sequence goes on along the minus strand of JBOGZX010000427.1, from coordinate 8,207 downwards.
CGTGCCGACTCGATGGTGTTCACGATGCTGCGGGAGGAGTACGACCAGGCGTCGTGGCGCGACGCCTATCCGTACGCCGCCTTCGACGCCGTCGGCAACCGCGTTTGATCGGCAGCCGCGCCCGCAGGGTGCGGCTGCCGACGTGAACGGGTGTCTGACGCCTCGTTTGCCTCGGCCGGCGCTAGGACCTGGGCCCGCCGGCGACGTACACGACCTGGCCGCTGACGTAGCCCGCGTCCTCCGAGCAGAGGAATGCGATCGTCGACGCCACGTCCTCCGGCTGTCCGACGCGTCTCAGCGGCACCTCGGCCGCGACCGCCTCCATGAACTGCTCGAACGAGACGCCCATCCGGTCCGCAGTCTGCTGCGTCATGGCGGTGGCGATGAAGCCGGGCGCGACGCAGTTGACGTTGACGTTGAACGGGCCGAGCTCGATCGCGAGCGTCTTCGTCATCCCCTGCAGTCCGGCCTTCGCCGTCGAGTAGTTCGTCTGCCCGCGGTTGCCGAGCGCGGAGGTGGAGGAGATCAGCACCATCTTCCCGCTCTTCTGTGCGACCATCTGCTTCTGCGCGGCGCGCACCGCGAAGAACGTTCCCTTCAGATGCGTGTCGATGACCGCGTTCCAGTCGTCGTCGGTCATCTTGAACAGCATGTTGTCGCGGATGATCCCGGCGCAGGTGACGAGGATGTCGAGCGAGCCTCCGTGCGACACCGCGGCGTCGACAGCGGCTTCGACCTCGCCCCGATCCGTCACGTCGCAGCGAACCGCATGGCCGCCGGTCGACCGGGCGGTCTCCTGCGCGGTCGCCTCGTCGAAGTCCGCGACCACCACGGTCGCTCCCTCGGCGGCGAGAAGCTTGGCGGTCGCGGCGCCGATCCCCTTCGCCCCGCCCGTCACGAGCGCGGTCTTTCCCTGGAATCGCATGCGCAGGACGATATACCGTTGCGAAATGGAGTTCGCCGACATCCTCGCGAAGCGGCGCATGCACCGTGCGTTCGAGCCCGAGCCGCTTCCGCGCGAGCAGATCGAGCGGATCGTGGGGGTGATCCGGCGCGCCCCTTCGGGCGGCTTCAGCCAGGGCGGCAGCATCGTCGTCGTCACCGACGACGACAGGCGCGCAGAGATCGCCCGCGCCTTCGGCGATGAGCACTACTCGCGCGAGGGCCGCAACTACATCGCCGACGCGCCGGTGCACCTGATCATCTCCGCGAACGAGTCGCTCTACCACGCGCGCTACACCGAGGCCGACAAGCTCGCTGCGACCGGCGGTGTCGAGGTGACGTGGCCCGTGCCGTACTGGTTCGTCGACGCGGGCGCCCTGATGATGCTCGTCCTCGCCGCGGCGATCGGCGAGGGACTCGCAAGCGCGTTCATCGGCCACCCCGATCAGAAGCGCATCTTCGACGAGCTACTCGGGTTGCCTGAGGAGGTCGTCCCGATCGGGCTCGGGCTGATCGGCAGGCCCGCCCCCGACCCGACCGCGGAACGCGGCACCTCTCGGATGCGCGAGCGCCGCCGGCCGAGCGGCGAGCTCGTGCACTGGGAGCGCTGGTAGCGGCTACGCGGGCGGCAGGGAGACCGGCCCGTAGCGGGCGCGCACGCCGTCGACGAACGCGGCGAGCCGGTCTGCGATCGCCGCGTCCTCGAACTCCAGCACGTTCTCGGCGTTCTTCTCGCCGCTCCGCGACAGGTTGAACGACCCGACGAAGACCCTGTCGTCGCAGACGGTGACCTTCGCGTGCATGAAGTCGTGCACCGTGCCGTTGCCGTAGGGCGTCGATTCCTTCCCCGAGAACGGGCCGGCCATCACCTGCCGCAACAGCGGCAGCTTCCACGAGACGTTCTTGTTCGTGCGCCACTGGTGGATCACGTCGCGGATCTGCGGTGCATCGACGCAGCCGGCGACGCCGACGCTCCGGTCGGCGATCACCTGCGCGAGCGTCCCCAGCACGGGGCCCGTGGTGATCACCGGCGAGCAGATACGGACGCGCCGGCGCGCACGGAGGATCGCCTTCGAGATGCGTGCGGAGAGATCATCGCCGTGCCCGGGGGTGAACCATGCGCGCACGCCGTCGTCCGAGCTCGGGTCGACGAAGCCGGACTTCGAGACGTCCCCGGTCGACCACAGCTGGTCGAAATCGAGCTCGTAGGCCTTCGCGATCGCCTCGGACCGCACGACGGCCACGACGTTCTCCTGCCGCGACCACGAGTCGTCGGTCCAGTTCATCGAGCCGGTCCAGACCGACTTGCCGTCGCGCACGACGTACTTGTGATGCATCAGGTCGGGGACCCCGGCGATCGCCTTGTCGTCGATCGGCAGGCCGGCGAGCAGCGCCGCGTCCGGCTCCGGCGGCGGCGGCACCGGGATCGGGTTCGCGTGGTCGACGTTGTAGACGATGCGTGTCCGCACGCCCCGATCGGCTGCGCGGCGGAGCGCGTCGCTCACGATCCGGACGTTGTCGCCGGCGAGGTTGAAGTCGTACTGGGCAAGGTCGAGCGTGCGTTTCGCTCCGTCGACGAACGCCGCGACCGCGCCCGCGATCTCGCCCGGCCGCTGGCCGCCGTCAGTCAAAGTGCGGATCTCGATGCGTTCGCTCACGGAGGGTCTGGTGGACAGGCTTGCAGCCGCCCGAATCGGGCAGACCTGCAATTTCTACCGTGAGGGCGCGGGGGCCGCCCTGCGGCGAAGCCGGCTCGAGTCCTATCTGGCCGCCCGTGCCGACGCGCCGCTGCTGCTCGTCGGCGAGGCGCCGGGCTATCGCGGCGCCCGCGTCTCCGGCATCCCGTTCATGTCAGAGCGTCAACTGACCGGCTCCGGGCCGGGCGAGGCGACCGCGACGATCGTGCAGCGGGTGCTGGCCGAGCTCGGGATGATCGACCGTGTGCTGCTCTGGAACGTCGTGCCGACGCACCCTGGCACGGTCTCGGCCAACCGGCGCCCGACGCGGGTCGAGGTCGACGCCGGCCTACCGTTTGCGCTCGAGCTGGCACGCGGCCGGCGTGTGGTCGCGGTGGGCCGCGTCGCGGCGCGGGCGCTCGCAGCGGACTACGTGCGCCATCCCAGTCACGGCGGCGCAGGCGCTTTCGCGCGCGACCTCGCGGCGCTGGCCGAAATCGCCCGGCCGTAGGGCGTTTCGGGCCGCCGGGCGCGCTCGAACGGCCGCTGCTACCATTCGGCGCCGGCGGACGCACCCCGACCGCCGTTCTTCTCGCATGAAGACCTACAACGCCAAGCCGGGCGAGATTCAGCGCGACTGGGTCATCGTCGACGCCGAGGGCCAGACCCTGGGCCGTCTCGCGACCCAGATCGCCGTCCGCCTGCGCGGCAAGGACAAGGCGGTCTACACGCCGCACGTCGACACCGGCGATTTCGTCGTGGTGATCAACGCGGAGAAGATCGCCGTTACCGGCAAGAAGCTGGATGAGAAGATGTACTACAAGCATTCGGGCTACCCGGGCGGACTACGCGAGCGGTCGCTCCGCGAGCAACTCGACCGCCAGCCTACCGAGGTGCTGCGCAAGGCCGTCAAGGGAATGCTCCCCCGCACCCGCCTCGGCCGCGCACAGCTGACCAAGCTGAAGATCTACGCCGGGCCCGAGCATCCGCATCACGCACAGGCACCGACCCCGCTGTTCAACTCGGGCTCCGCCGAGCCTACGCCGGAGGTGTAACCGATGTCGACTCCCGCTCAGTATCTCGGCACAGGCAAGCGTAAGACCTCGGTCGCCCGCGTGATCCTGCGGCCGGGCAGCGGCGCCACGTGGATCAACGGCAAGACGATCGAGGAGTACTTCCCCCGGATGGTCCACCGCATGCTCGCGACGGCGCCGCTCAAGACGGCCGGTCTCGAGGGCGAGTATGACCTCCGCGTCCGGCTGCACGGCGGCGGCCCCTCGGGGCAGGCGGGAGCGATGCGCCACGGGATCGCCCGTGCCCTCCTCGAGGTCAACCCGGATCTTCGTGCGGGCCTGAGGCAGGCAGGCTTCCTCACCCGCGACGCACGCGTCGTGGAGCGGAAGAAGGCCGGCCTGCACAAGGCGCGCAAGGCTCCGCAGTTCAGCAAACGGTAGTCCGCTCCCTCGTGGCGCGGAGGTACTTCGGCACCGACGGTGTCCGCGGTGTCGTGGGCGAGTTCCTCACGCCGGAGCTGGTCGAGCGGCTCGGGCGCGCAGCGTCCCTCTGGACGGGCGCGGCGAAGGTGTTCGTCGGGCGCGACACGCGCGCGTCGGGCGTCGAGCTCGAGGAGGCCTTCGCCCGCGGCGTCGTCTCCGCCGGCGGCGACTGCATCCTCGGCGGCGTGCTCCCGACCCCCGCCGTCGCGCTCCTCGCGCTCGACCTCGGGGTGGTGATCTCGGCGTCGCACAACCCGCCGGAGTACAACGGTGTGAAGTTCTTCGACGCGAGCGGCCACAAGCTGTCCGACCGGTCGGAGGAGCAGATCGAGGAGATGCTGGCCGCGGCGCCGGGCGTCGACCAGGGGCGCATCGAGCACGTCGAGGTGGCGACCGACTCGTACCTGCAGCACATCCTCGACCGGTTCGGGTCGGACCTCACCGGCCTTCGCATCGTCGTCGACTGCGCGAACGGCGCCTACGCCGGCCTCGCGCCGAAGGCGTTCGAGCGCTGTGGGGCCGACGTGGCCGCGATCGGAAACGAGCCGGACGGCACCAACATCAACGTCGGCTGCGGCGCAACGGATCTGAGGCTCCTGCGGGGGACCGTGCGCGAAGGCGGCTTCGACCTCGGCATCGCCTTCGACGGCGACGGCGACCGGATGCTCGCCGTCGACGAGAACGGAGAGGCCGTCGACGGCGATCAGATCATCGCGATCCTGGCGCTCGACCAGGAGGTCGACACGGTCGCGGTGACGGTGATGACGAACCTCGGCTTCCACGCCCTGATGCGCGAGAAAGGCGTGAACGTCGTCACGACGGACGTCGGCGACCGCTACGTCCTCGAGGCGCTGCAGCGCGAGGGGGCGATTCTGGGCGGCGAGCAGTCCGGGCACATCCTGTTCCTGCGAGACCACGTCACCGGCGACGGGCTCGCCGCGGGGCTCCTGCTCTGCAGCGCTCTCGGCGGCCGCAAGCTGAGCGAGCTCGCAGCGGTGATGCCGCGATTCCCGCAGGCGAAGGAAGACGTCGTCGTCGAGCGGCGCGAGCTGACGCCGGAGGTCGTGGCGGAGGTCGAGCGGGTGAACGGCGTGTGGGGCGAGAACGGCCGCGTCCTGGTGCGGCCGTCCGGCACCGAGCCGGTGATTCGCGTCCTCGCGGAGGCCGAGGACGGCGAGCTCGCCGCGGCGGCCTGTGCTAGCATCGCAGCGCTCGTTCGACGAGAGCTCGGCTGACCGTTCCGACGAAGGGACGGGTCCCGCAGCCGGGCTTTTGCGTTTCCAGGACCCGTTTCGCGGGGAGAACCCGGCCGCTCGCACCGGGGGAAGGAGCTGCCGAATGTGCGGAATCATCGGATACGTCGGAAGTCGCGCTTCGAAGTCGCTGCTCCTCCAGGGCCTCGAGCGCCTCGAGTACCGCGGCTACGACTCGGCCGGGATCGCGCTGCTCGAGGAGGACGGCCTCGACTACGTTCGTGCGGTCGGCAACCTGCAGTTCCTGAAGGACGCGGCGGGGCCGAACGGCTCGCAGTCGACGACCGGCCTCGGTCACACGCGCTGGGCGACCCACGGCAGCGTCACCGAGGCGAACGCGCATCCGCTGACCGCCTGCGACGACCGCCGGCTGGCGATCGTCCTCAACGGGATCGTCGAGAACTACCGCGAGCTGCGGGAGGGCCTCCAGTCACGCGGTCACTCGTTCACGTCCGAGACCGACGCGGAGGTCGTCGCGCACCTGCTGGAGGAAGCCTACGACGGCGACCTCGTCGCGGCGATGCGGTCCGCCTACGCCCGGTTGGAGGGCCACTTCACCTTCGTCGTGATCCATCGCGACCATCCGAACCACCTCGTGGGCTTGCGCCATCAGACCCCGATGGTCGTCGGGCTCGGGAGCGGCGAGAACTTCGTCGCTTCCAACCTGGCGGCGTTCCTCGCAGAGACACGGCGGGTGCAGTTCCCCGACGACGGCGAGATCGCGTCGGTCACGCCCGAAGGCGTGACGTTCACGGATGCGACCACGGGCGAGCTCGTGGTGCACGACGTCGTCGAGGTCGACTGGGACGACCACGCCGCCGAGCGCTCGGGCTACGAGACGTTCATGCTGAAGGAGATCTACGAGCAGCCGGAGGGCGTGGCCGAGACGATCGGCGACCGTGTGCGGCACGGCCATCTCGTGCTCGAAGGGCTAGGTCTCAGCGAGGACGACCTTCGGCAGCTGCGCCGGATCGTCGTCGTAGCCTGCGGAACCTCCTACCACGCCGGCGTCGTCGGCCGCTACGCGATCGAGGAGTGGGCCCGCGTGCCGGTCGAGCCCGACGTTGCCAGCGAGTGGATCTATCGCAACCCGGTGCTCGACCCGGGAACGCTCGTGATCGGCGTCTCGCAGTCGGGCGAGTCGCGCGACACGATCCAGGCGATGAAGCTCGCGCGCGAGCGCGGTGCGCGCACGGTCGCGATCACCAACATGATGGGCTCGCAGATCACCCGGGAGGTCGACTCGGTGCTGTACACGCGCACCGGCCTCGAGGTCGGTGTCGCGGCCTCGAAGACGTTCACGGCGCAGATCTCGCTGCTCTTCCTGATCGGTCTCAAGCTTGCGCAGTGCCGCCGGACGCTGCCCGCGGAGGAGATCGAGTTCATCCTCGACGAGCTGTACGACCTGCCGAACAAGATGCGGCGCTTCCTCGACGGCGACCATCCGATCGAGGAGATCGCGCGCCGCTTCTACGGCGAGCCGTTCTTCCTCTACCTGGGCCGTCACATCGGGCTGCCGGTCGCCATCGAGGGCGCACTCAAGCTGAAGGAGATCTCGTACATCCCGACCGAGGCGTACTCGGCGGGGGAGATGAAGCACGGGCCGATCGCGCTGCTCGAGGAGGGGACGCCGGTCGTCGTCGTGGCGACGAAGATCCACGTGTACGAGAAGATCGTGTCCAACATCCAGGAGACGCGGGCGCGCGGCGCGCACGTGATCGCGATCGCGACCGAGGACAACGAGGACATCCAGCACCACGCCGACGACGTGATCTACGTCCCGAAGTCGCCGGCGTTCCTGCAGGCGGCGCTCGCGATCCTGCCGTTGCAGCTTCTGGCCTACCGGATCGCGCGGTTGCGCGGCCTGAACGTCGATCAGCCGCGCAACCTGGCCAAGACGGTCACCGTCGAGTAGGCGCAGCTAGAGGTTTCCGCTCGCGCAGCTCGCGACGGCGGTCTCGACGAACGCCCGCGCGGCCGGCGAGCTGTAGCGGTCGCGGTGCCGGGCGATCGCGATGATGCGGGGCGTCACCTCCGCTCCGAGGTCGACGACGGCGACGCGGGGGTCGGAGGCGTCGACGGTCAGTTGCGGCATCAGCGCGTTGCCGACGCCGGCCGCCACCAGACCCTGCACCGTCGGGTTGTCGTTCGACCGGAACGCCCAGCGCGGCTCGACGCCCTCCGCGCGGAGGGCGGCCTCGACGGGGGCGATCGCGTTCCCCGTTCGGAAGCCTACGAGCGGCTCCGACGTCAGCGCGCGAAGCGACGGCGCGTGGACGGCGACGGCGAAGGGCGAGCCGGCGGCAACGACGAGCACGTAGGGGTCGCGCAGCAGCTCCGTCGTCTCGAGGGGCGCGTCGGGGTCGACGGGCAGGAGAACGAAGCCGACGTCCACCGTGCCGCGCTCCACCTCGACCGCGATCTGCTCGTCGTCGAGCTCGTCGAGCATCACCTCGATCTTGGGCCACTGTCGGGTGAAGCTGCGCATGATCTCCGGCAGGAGGCGGGCGCCGACGGACTGGAAGGTGCCGACGCGCAGCGTTCCCGCCTCTCCCTCGCGTAGCGCCTTCAGATCGGCCTGCGCCGCCTGCAGACGTGCGACGATCGACTCCGCGTGGCGCAGGAGCAGCTTTCCGGCCTCCGTCAGCGAGACCGGGCGCGGGCCGCCCGGTCTCTCCACGAGCCGTTCGCCCACGATCCGCTCGAGCGTCGCGATCTGCTGCGACACGGCGGACTGGGTGTACCCGAGCCGTTTCGCGGCCCGTCCGAAGGAACCCTCGTCGGCCAGCGCTTGCAGCGCCGCGAAGTGCCGCAGCTCGACGCCTATCCATCTATCAGGT
>JBOGZX010000426.1:0-2807 GCA_050697615.1 Gaiellaceae bacterium | reverse complement strand
GCGTTGAGCACCTTCACCTTCTCGTTGCGCACCGATTCGGCGGTGAAGTCGATCGGATGCTCCATCGCGGTGATCTCGACCAGCTGCATCAGGTGGTTCTGGAAGATGTCGCGGATCGCGCCGGCGTGCTCGTAGTAGCCGGCGCGCCCCTCGATGCCGATCGACTCCGCGACGGTGATCTGCACGTGGTCGATGAACTGCCGGTTCCAGATTGGCTCGAAGATGCCGTTTGCGAACCGCAGCGCCAGCATGTTCTGGACGGTCTCCTTGCCGAGGTAGTGGTCGATCCGGAAGACCTCGTCCTCGGCGAAGTGCTGCTGGATCTCCGCGTTCAACGCCTGCGCGGAGGCGAGGTCGTGGCCGAACGGCTTCTCGATGATCAACCTGATCCACCCTTCGGCACCGCGGCGTTCCGCGATCTCGCGGACGAGCGTGCCGATCGCGCTGGGCGGCACGGCGAAGTAGTAGACGCGGTTGCCTGCGGTGTCGAGCAGGCCCTCGAGCTCCGTCAGCGTGTCGCGCAGTGCGTCCTCGCCCCGGTCGTCGGCGAAGTCGAGCGTCGAGTAGCGCATCCCGGCGGCGAGCGCGTCCCACACCGAATCGTCGAAGGGGTCGCGTGCGTGGTCCTTGACCGCCTGCTTCATGCGCTCGCGGAACTCGTCGTCCGACTCCTCCGTACGCGCCGCTCCGACGATGCCGAAGTGCTCCGGCAGCAGCCGCCGGTAGGCGAGCGAATACAGGGCCGGCATCAGCTTCTTCGACGTGAGGTCGCCGGAGGCGCCGAAGATGACGAGGATGCACGGATCCGGGCGGCGGCGCAGCCGCAGCCCCTCCGCGAGCGGGTTCTGCTCGCCCGTCGTGGCCGTCACGCGCGCGGATCCTGCTTCTGCGCCTTCGCCGCCGCGACCGCCTGCACCGCGTGCCCACCGAACTGGTTGCGCAGCGCAGCGTTCACCTTCGCCGCGAACGACTCGTCCTGACGCGACGCGAAGCGGGCGTAGAGCGCGGCGCTGATCACCGGCACCGGCACGTCCTCCGCGATCGCCTCGGCGATCGTCCAGCGGCCCTCGCCGGAGTCGTCGACGTAGCCGCGGATCGTCTCGAGGTGGCCGCCCTCCTTCTCGAAGGCCGCGTGCAGCAGCTCGAGCAGCCAGGAGCGGACGACCGAGCCGTAGCGCCAGATGCCGGCGATCTCGTGCAGGTCGAGCGGGAACTCCGACGAGTTCATCACCTCGAAGCCCTCGGCGTACGCCTGCATCAGGCCGTACTCGATGCCGTTGTGCACCATCTTCACGAAGTGCCCCGCGCCGGACGGACCGACATGGGCGTAGCCGTCCTCCGGTGCGAGAGCGCGGAAGATCGGCTCGAGCCGCTTCACGGGCGCGCGGTCGCCGCCGGCCATCAGGCAGAACCCCACCTCGAGGCCCCAGACTCCGCCGGAGACGCCGACGTCGACGAACGAGATCTTCTGCTTCCGCGCGTCCTTGGAGCGCCGCTGCGAATCGCGGAAGTTCGAGTTGCCGCCGTCGACGATCGTGTCGCCCGGCTCGAGGATCCGGAGCAGCTGCTGGAACGTCTTTTCCGTGATCTCGCCGGCCGGGATCATCATCCAGACATGCCGCGGCGCGTCGAGCTGCTTCTTGAGCGCGCCGAGCGTCTTGGCCGTCGAGGAGACCTTCGGGTCGTACGTCATCACTTCATGGCCGTGCTCCTCGATGCGCTTCGTCATCCCGCTGCCCATCCGGCCCAACCCCACCATTCCGAGTTGCATGAAGCCCTAGACCTCCTCCAGTCGGATGCGCGCGACGCGCCGGCCGCGCTCCTGCAGGGACGCGAAGTCCGCGGCGGCCTGCGCGCGGATCAGCTTGCCGAACCCGAACGGACGACCCGGAATCGGCAGCTCGGCGCCGGTGTCGTCGACGACCTGCAGGAACAGGCCGGTCGGCGGTCCGCCCTTGTGCAGCTGGCCCGTCGAGTGCAGGTAGCGCGGGCCGAAGCCGTGGGTGACGACGCAGCCGGTCGCCTCACGCGCACGAGCCGCGAGCGTCAGCACCTGTTCCTCGTTCGCCGGTGTCGGCTCGACGAACGCCTGGATGCAGACGTAGTCCCCCTCGCGCGCCTGCGCGAACAGCTCCTCCGGCGAGCCCTGCGGCGACACGTCGGGCTCCTCGCCCGACGCGAGCACCTCGTTCGTCTTGTCCTTCGCCGACTGGACGTCGGGTTGATCGAACGGGTCGATCTCGAGGATCGAGCCCGCGACGGCGGTCGCGAACTCCCAGCGGAAGAACTCCTGGCCCAGCTCGTACGGGTCCGAGACCCGCACCTCCTGCGCCTGGCGGTCGGGGCCGTCCGCCGACTCGCCCGGCGCCGGGATCAGGCCCTTGCCGTGCTTGCCGGTGGACTCCGCGAGCAGCTGCTCCGCCCACAGGCCGAACCCGCCAGGCGTCTCCTCGATGCAGATCTTGTCGCGGCCCCCGCGCCAGCCCTCGCCGAGCGCAGTCCCGAGCTCGAGCCCAGGGTTTCCCTCCGCGAGCCTGCAGCCGTCGGCCATCTCCTGCGCACGCAGGAGCAGGCGCGCGACGTCGATCCCCATCAGCGCGGCCGGAACCATGCCGAACGCCGACAGGGCCGAGTAGCGGCCGCCGATCGTCGGCTCGCCGGCGAAGATGGCTGCGAACCCGCGCTCGCGGGCGAGCTGCTCGAGCTCCGAGCCGGGATCGGTGATCGCGGCGAACCGGCCGCCGTCGCCCCCGGTGCGCTCCCAGAAGTAGTCGGTGTGCGAGCGCGTCTCGAGCGTCGTCCCCGAC
>JBOGZX010000425.1:0-16261 GCA_050697615.1 Gaiellaceae bacterium | reverse complement strand
GCTCGGTGACGCCCCACCCATCGGGGCTGCCGCACGGGCCGCAGCCGGGGCTCGCGGAGAGGTCGCTCGGGATGACCGAGACGCACGAGCTCGCCGTGATGTGCGACACGTTCCATCCGCTGAAGCTGACGACCCTGGCCGCCGACCTCGACGACGGCAAGTACATGTTCTCGTGTGCCGAGGATCCGGAGCCGTCGAACGGGCGGACGCCGGACGAGGACCCCGCGGGCGTCACCTCGCATCGGTAATTGCAGCTGGTTCTCGACTGGGACGGGACCTGCACGGTCCAGGATTCGCTCGTGGCCGCGATCCGCGCGCTCGGCGACCCCGGGATCTACGACGCGTCGCTGCAGGAGTCGTTCGCGAGCTACGCCGAGGCGCTCGCCGCGGAGGTGCGCACGCTCCGGTGCACCGCGGCGGCGGCGGCGGCGTGGGCGGTCGAGCACGTCGAGCTTCGCGCCGGGTTCCACGAGCTGGCGGAGCGCTACCGGCCCGTGATCGTCTCGAGCGGGCTGCCGCAGCTGATCGCTCCGGTGCTCGAGCGGGAGGGCGTCTCGCTCGAGGTGCGCTCGAACGACGCGATCCCGTCGCCCGACGGCTGGCGCGTGATCTTCCGCGACGAGGGGCTCTGCTCGACCTGCAGCGACAAGTGCAAGCGGCGCTCGCTGCCCGGCGGCAGACCGCTTGTCTTCGTCGGCGACGGCTGGTCCGACCGCTGCGCGTCACTCGCCGCCGACCGCGTCTTCGCGCGCACCGGCCTGGCCGAGTATCTCGACGAGCAGGGCGTGCCGTACGAGCCCTTCGAGACGTTCTTCGATGTCGCTGCTGCGCTTTCCTGACCCGTACGACTTCGAGCTCTCGATGGGACGCTTCCGCGCGTTCGGGACCGACCTGGCGAACCGCTTCGTCGACGGCACGCTCCACCGCGCAGTCGGCGGGCGCGAGGTTCGGATCGTCCCGAGGCCTGGCGGGGTCGACGTCGAGCCGCTCGACGACGAGACGAGGCCGGTCGTGCTCCAGCTGCTCGGCGCGGGTTTCGACCTCGGCGCGTTCGAGGCGTGGGCGGCCCCCGACCCGGCGCTCGGGCCGATCGTCGAGCGGCTGTGCGGCTTCCGTCCGCCGCTGCAGCCGGATCCGTTCGAGGCGCTGATCACGTCGATCACGGCGCAGCAGGTCTCCCTGTTCGCCGCGGTCGCGATCCGCAACCGGCTGATCGAGCGGTTCGGCGCGCCGGTCGGAGGAGCGTGGGCGTTCCCGGCGCGCGACCGGATCGCCGCGGCGACCGAGGACGAGCTCGTCGCCGTCGGGTTCACGCGCCGCAAGGCCGAGTACGCGGTCGCGCTCGCACGGAGCGACCTCGATCTGCACGGGTTCGCCGCCTGCGACGACGACGAGGTGCGCACGCGGATCACGGCGCTGCGTGGGCTCGGCCCCTGGACCGCCGAGTGGTTCCTCGCACGTCATCTCGCGCGGCCGCGGGCCTGGCCCGCCGGCGACCTGGTGCTGCGCAAGGCGGCCGCCGTTCTCTACGGTGTCGACGTGACCGAGCTCGGCCTTCGCCTCGATCCGTTCCAGAACCTTTCGGCCCACTACCTCCTGACCGGATGGCTGACGCGCAGCTGACGATCCGCCGGGCGACGGAGTCCGACGAGGCGGTGCTCCGCGAGCTCTGGGAGGAGTTCGAGCGCGAGGTGCCGTGGGAGATCGAGGAGCCCGAGACGTGGGCCGACGAGTGGCCCGACACGCTCGACGACATTCGCGGGGGCGGCGTGTTCATCGCCTCCGACGGCGAAGGGCCGGCCGGCGCCGCCCGCGTCGAGGCGCCGGTGCGAGGCCGGGCCCACGTGCAGCTCGTCTACGTCCGCCCCCGCGCCCGCCGCCGGGGCGCGGCGAAGGCGCTGCTCGGCGCCTGCGTCGAGGATGCTCGCGCGCGCGGCGCGCGCTTCGTCAGCCTCGACGTGCTCGACTCGAACCGGGATGCCCGTGCGGTGTGGCAGCGGCTCGGATTCGTGGACACGCAGGTGATGATGTTCGCCCCGCTCGAGACGGTCGAGTCGCGCCTCGCCGTGCGTGACGACGGCGAGCACCGGGGCTCCACACACGTTCAGACCGACGACGAGCAGTCGGTCGACCGGGCCGTCGCACAGTTCCTGCCGCGGCTCGAGGCGCCGCAGATCGTCGCCAACGAGAGCTGGATGCGGATCGTCGATCCCGTGCTCGACCGCGACCGCGATGCGCACGGACGCTTCGCGCGTGAGCTCTCCGAGCGGCTCGGCGCGGTCACCGTCGCGCTCGCGCTGGAGGGTCCCGTCGTCCGCTTCCGCCTCTACGAACGCGGGCGCATGGTGGACGAGTACCTGTCGGTGCCGGCGTTCTACGGTGAGCTGTCGAAGGGCGACGAGCTTGCGCTCGCCGCGAATCCGACGCTCGTTGCTCGTCTCACCGGCGCCGACCGCGACGAGGTACGGCGCGTCGCGCGCACCGCCGAGACGCCCGAAGCGCTGCCGCCCGCGCCGGAGCTGTACGAGCAGCTCGCGCGGCTGATGGGGCTCGAGCCATGAGGTTGGTCGACGCTGCGCGCTGTCCCTACTGCGCGCGGGTGCGCATCGTGCTCGCGGAGAAGCGCATCGAGTACGAGCAGGTCGAGGTCGATCTCTCGAACCGGCCGCCGTGGGTCTACGAGCTCAACGCGTCGGGCAAGGTTCCGGTGCTCGACGACGGCTTCGTCCTGCCGGAGTCGGAGGTGATCATGGCGTACCTCGAGGAGCGCTATCCCGAGCCGCCGCTCCTGCCGGAAGGTCTCGAGGAGCGCGCGCGGGCGCGCCTGCTCGTCCATCGCTTCGACGGCAGCCTCGGCGACGACTACTACGCATTCCGGCGCGGCGAGCCGAACGCTCTTACCGAGAGGCTCGACTCGCTCGAGGTGGGGGAGTCGCTGTATTCCGCCATCGCCTACGTGCCGTGGGTGATCCGCGCGCGCGACATGCTCGGCGCCGAGCTGCCCGCGGCGGCGGCGTCCTGGCTGCGCGAGCTCGAGCAGCGACCGTCGGTCGCGGCGGAGGTGCGGGTGGTGCGCGCGCTGTGAACGGGATCGTGAACGAGATCGCGATCGAGGAGCTCGCGCAGCGGCTCTCCCACCTGACGGTGCTGGACGTCCGCACGCCGTCGGAGTTCGACGGCCGCAACGGCAAGCCGTGCGACCCGCGTCAGGGCCACATCCCGGGCGCGCGCAACGTCGACGTCTACCGGCTGATGGAGCTGACGCAGGACGACCTTCGGAGCCTGCTCGCGCTGCCGGCCGGCAGCGAGGTCGTCGCGTACTGCCACAGCGGATCGCGTTCGGCGATCGCGACCCAGGTGCTGTCCTCGCTCGGCTACGAGGCGCGGAACTACGTCGGCTCGTGGCACGAGTGGTCGCGCCACGGCGAGCTGCCCATCGAGCTCTAGCTGCGAACCCCCTGAACGTGGTTCCGAACCACGTTCACGGGGTGGGTTCCGCGCGGATCTTTGACAATTACGCACCACGTTCCAACGCCAGCATCCATCGGGGTTTGAGCCTCTTCGGGCGACCCCTCGAACGTGGTTCAGAACCACGTTCGAGGGGTTCGTCCACCGCCGCGGCGCGCGCTCGGGTGGGCGCCGCCCTCAGGGTCGCGACGCGACGCCGAGGAACGCGCGGCAGAGGCGGCGGCCCTGCTCCTGCCAGGCGGGCAGTTTTTCGTCGAGGTCGTGCTCCAGCTCGGCCAGCGGCTTCGGGAGCTTCCGGTCGTCCGCGAACCAGCCGCGCGCCTGGTCGCGGCGCACCTCGGGGTGGAACTGGACCGCCCAGGCACGGCCGGCGCGGAAGGCCTGCGCGACCGGCCCGACCGCAAGCTCCACCGCGCTCTCCGGCACCTCGAACGCGAAGCCGTTCGCGTTCAGCGCCTCGAACCTCGGCGGGAGCACGCCCAGCACCGGATCGGCCGTGCCCGCATCCGTCAGAGTCGTCTCGTAGAAGCCCGCGAGCGGTGCCCCGATCCGCGCGACACGGCCGCCGAGCGTGTGCGCCAGTGTCTGCGCGCCGAGGCAGACGCCGAGCAGAGGCATCCCCTCGTCCAGCCAGCGCCGCACCGCCCGGTACTCGTCGTGCAGCCACGGGTATTCGAGCTCCTCGCCGACGTTCTGCTTGCCGCCGAAGACCATGACCGCGTCGAACGCGTCTGCAGGGGGCGCGCCGCGGGTGGGGATGTCCCACACGACCAGCTCGTGGCCGTCGGCGGCCGCCACGTCCGCAAAGATCTCCGGCCCCACGCGCGGACCGTGCGTGACCGTGAGCACGCGCATCACGCGACCGGGATCCGCTCGTCCTCGAGCAGCTTGCGCAGCAGCTGTGCGCCCGCCGGGGCCTGCGCAACCCCGTTCGTCTGATTGTTGTTGTTGAAGAACGCGTACGCCTCCTCCGACCGGTTCGACAGCTCGCGCAGCGGCTCCGTCCACTCGCGCAGCTCGCCCTCGCCGTAGAGATAGTCGAATCGGTGGGCCGCCGACCCGCCGCGCACATTCCAGGTTCCCGCGTTCCGCCCGTGGAACCGGACGTAGGCGGTCGGCGTCGTCGTCGCCACGAGAGTCTCGGGGACGTTGCCCGCGTCGACCTTCGGAGCGTCGACGACGACCCAGGTCATGCGACGTTCCTCGAGCCAGCGCAGCAGCTCCGCCTGGACGTCGTCGGCGAACCAGGACCGGTGGCGCGGCTCGAACAGGAACGCGTCCGCTCCCAGCTGCGCGCGCGCCCACTCGAGGTAGTCGAGCGACGACGGCTTCCAGACGACGTACGGGGGCATCTGGAAGAGGATCCCTCCGAGCTTCCCGCTCTCCCGCAGCGGCGACAGCGCGTCGAGGAACTCCCGGAAGACCTCGGCGCGCGCCTCGCGCGGCGGCCGATCGACCCGGCCCCGCTCGTCGACGGGCAGGCCCTCTCGCAGCTCCGGCGGCACCTGCTCGAGCTTGACGGGGTGCCGGGTCATCAGCCCGAACGCCTTCACGTGCATGACGAAGCCCTCGGGAGTCCGGTCGGCCCAGCCCTGCACCATCGGCCGGCCCGGGACGCGGTAGAACGTCGAGTCGACCTCGACCGTCGAAAAACGCTCGGCGTAGTACGCGAGCCGGTCCCTCGGCGGCGTCCCGGGTGGATACCAGTGCTTCGAGAGCGCGTCGTCCGCCCATGAACACGTCCCGATCCTGACCGGCGCCGCCATGTGCGCCCAGGTCAGCCACGGACGCGCGCGAACGCGCTCGTCAACCGGTAGGCGCCCACGGTCGCGTCGATGCACCGCGCAGGAGGGAACGTGGGGGTGCAGCCGGTGGCGTGGAGATCACGGAGCGGGACTCCGACGACCGAGCGGAACCACTGCGGTCGCTTCACGACGACTCGAGCGACATAGACGCCTTTCGCGTTCGTCGTCACGGTCTTCAGGCGATGCAGCTTCGACTTCGTACCGCCCGTGTACACCGCGACGCGCGCTCCGGTGACCGGCACGCCGTGCTCCGTCACCTTCCCCGCCACGGTCACCGTTACGCGCCCCGCCTGCCGCCTCTGCGCGACGGCCTTCTGCGTGATCCGAGCCGGGCTGCGCACGAGCGCCTGCGCCTCGACGCTGCCGGCGAGGTTCGGCGTTCCCTTCAGCGGCACGTAGGGCGTCCACAGCGTGCGCCAGCGGTACTCGCCCGCCGAGGCCGGGCCTGCGATCGCGCTCGAAGTGAACGACGCGGAGAGGAGCTTCGCCCCGAACGTCGACCGGCCCGGCGTGCCGACGGGCACGTCCGGTGGCGGCAGGCACACCTCCAGCTTCGTGCCGGCAAACGCCTTTTCCGTCGGGCTCGCGGCGATCACGTACAGGGGGATGTCGAGCACCTGGCCGACGGCCGACACGTGCATGTCCCACACCTGCGACGCCGTCGACCCATCGAGGCACAGCTGCTCGGTCTGCTTCTGGACGGCGGTGAAGGTCGCCGGGTCGACGACCCGCAGGTCGCCGACGAGCGTGAGCACCGCGCCGTTGAGATCCGCTGCCGCCGCCGTCGCCCGCACCTTGCCGAGCGTCGTGCCCACCTGCGGCGAGCCGACGCGGTAGCCGAGCGGCACGTAGATGACGACGCGCGCGGTGGGGGCGTCGGCGGCCGCCACCTTCACCTCGACCGTCGCTGGGCCGCCGCCGCCGCTCACGATGAGCTTCGGCGAGTAGGACGCGAGTGCGGGACCGGCGAAAGCCAGCGTGCAGCAGGCGGCACACGCGAAGAGGGCCGCGCGGATCACCGCGTCACCGGCTTCGTGAGCGTCTGGAGCGAGAGGAACGCCGGCCCGAGCGAGATCGACCGGTCGTCGCCGAAGCCGAGATACGCGATGTCGCCGGCCGCCGAGGCCGGCCCGAAGACGACTCTCAGGCGGGTGCCCTTGGGCAGGTACTGCACGTAGTTCGCGAGCCGGATCGTCTGCAGGCCCTTGCGCGGGACGATCGCACCGTGCGTGATCACGCGGTTGCCGGCCAGCACGGTCGCGACGAGGCGCGGGTAGTGCGACACCTTGCGCACCTGCACCTTCAGCAGCGAGACGCCGAACGTCTCGAGCGGCTCCCGGAAGGTCGGGCCCCTGCGCGAGAACGACGTGCCTCGGAAGCCGACACCCACGATCTTCGTCTTCGGGATGCCCGCGAAGGAGGCGCGCCGCGTGCCCGTGGCGGCCGCGATCGCCACCGGCCTCGTCCGTTCGATTCCGTTCGGCACCCCGGAAAGATAGTGGTCGAACCAGGCGAGCCCCTGGGACGTGACGTACCCGATGTCGGGCCCGGGAAAGGTCGACGGCGTGTGGCCGAACTGCCCGATGTAGAGATGCTTCGGCCCCCTGATGCGGTCGAAGCCGTTCTCGGCCTGCGTGACGTCGAACGCGTAGTCGACGCGGCCCTGGAACATGTAGACCGGCACGTCGATCGACGGCAGCTTCGAGTACGCCGAGCGCGGTGCGGCGAGCGCCCTGATGCTCGCCATGTCGGTCGAGCGCACCGCGTTGGCCTCGTTCGCGGCGACGAGCGGCGACCGGGCGTCGACCGACTTCGCGAACCCGAGCACGATCCCGGACTTCGCGACGTCCTGCGGCCAGAGCGCGGTGTAGAGGTCGGTCCAGCTCTCGACGATCTCCGCCGCCCTGAACGGGATGCCGGCTGCGAGCCCGTTCCAGGCTTCGCCGCCGCCGTAGGAGATGCCCCAGACGCCGACGTTCGTGTCGCTCACGGTCGGCAGGCCGGTGAAGTAGGCGGTCATCGCGCGCTCGTCGGACGTCTCGCTCGGCCCGGCGAGCTCGAGGTCGCCGGTCGAGGTGCCGCAGCCGCGCGCGGAGTAGGCGAGCGCCGCGTAGCCGTGCGCCGCGAACATGCTCGCGACGCTCGCGACGCTGCCCTTCGAGCCGCCGAGCCCGTGCAGCACGACGACCCCCGGCCAGCCCCCGGCGGGCGCGGCGCCGTCCGGCAGGTACAGGTCGTACGCGATCGACGTGCCGTCGCTCATCGTGCGCGTGCCGGTCTGCTTGGTGAACGCCCGGGCCGGCGCGGCCCACAGCGCGAGCAGCGCAACCGTTACCAGGAACGGCGTGACCAGGAGCCGCCTCAAAACGGCGTCAGGGTATCCACCTTCCTAGAATCGCGCTATGACCGACGTCAGGCCGATCGGGGTGTTCGACTCGGGAGTCGGCGGGCTCACGGTTCTGCACGAATGCCTCGTGACGATGCCGAACGAGGATTTCGTCTACCTGGGCGACCACGCGCGCCTGCCGTACGGCCCTCGCAGCCGCGAGGAAGTGCGGCGGTTCGCGCACGAGATCGGGGCCTATCTGGAGCGGAGGGGCGTGAAGATGGTCGTCGTCGCGTGCAACACCGCGACTTCGGCGGCGCTGCCCGATCTGCAGGAGCAGCTCGCTGTGCCCGTGGTGTCGGTGATCGTTCCCGAGGCCCACGCCGCGGTGCAGGCGACGCGGAACCGGTCGATCGGATTGCTCGCGACGGAGCTGACGGTCTCGAGCGGGCGCTACGAGACGCTTGTGCGCACGCTCGACGCGGGCGCGCGCCTCAGCGCGGTCGCGTGCCCGCGACTCGTGCCGCTGATCGAGGCCGGCGACACGGCGAGCGAGGAGATCGTGGCCGCCGTCCGCGAATACGCGGCGCCGCTGAAGGCCGCGGAGTGCGACACCGTCATCCTCGGCTGTACGCACTACCCGCTGGTGCGCCCGGTGTTCCAGCGCACGTTCGGCCGCGACGTCACGCTCGTCTTCTCGGCCGACGAGACAGCGCGCGAGGTCGCCGAGACGCTCGTGCGCAAGGGTTTCGAGAACGAGCGTGGCCGCGAGGGCTCGTACCACTTCCTCACCACGGGCGATCCCGAGTCCTTCCGCGTGCTCGGCGAGCGTTTTCTACAGCTACCCCTCGGCGACGTCGAGCGGGTCGAAGTCACCGAACTGGAGGCGGTCGCATGAATCGCGAGGATGGGCGCAGGGCCGATCAGCTCCGGCACGTCGAGGCGGATCCCACGTTTCTCGAGCAGCCGCACGGGGTCGTGCTCTGGTCGCAGGGCCGCACCCGTGTGCTGTGCACCGCGTCGGTCAAGGAGGGCGTGCCGCGGTGGCTCTACCGGTCGGGCCGCGGGTGGATGACCGCCGAATACTCGCTGCTTCCCGCGTCGACGGGCGAGCGCACGGATCGCGAGGCGGCGCGGGGCAGGCAGGGCGGACGGACGGTCGAGATCCAGCGTCTGATCGGCCGGGCGCTCCGCGGCGTCGTCGACTTCCAGGCGCTCGGAGAGCGCACCGTCTACCTCGATTGCGACGTCCTGCAGGCCGACGGCGGCACACGCTGCGCGGCGATCACCGGCGCGTACGTCGCGGCGCGGCGCGCGCTCGACCGCTTCGGCCTGTCGAAGGCGCTCGTCGGCGGTGTCGCCGCGGTCTCCGTCGGCGTCGTCGAGGGCGAGTCGCTGCTCGACCTCGACTACTCGGAAGACTCGAACGCCGACGTCGACCTCAACGTCGTGATGACGGCGGACGGTCGCCTCGTCGAGGTGCAGGCGACGGCCGAGAAGGTCCCGTTCGACCGTGCGCGGCTCGACGAGCTGCTCGATCTCGCTGCCGCCGGCATCGATGACCTGCAGCGCTTCCAGGACGAGGCGATTGCGGCTCCTGCTGACTGAGATCCCGACCCTCGGCGGCTGGGACGCGCTGCTCCGGCTCGCCGTCGCCTGCGCGCTGGGCACGGCGATCGGGTTCGAGCGGGAGCTGCGTGACCGCGAGGCGGGGGTGCGAACGCACCTGCTCGTGTCGCTCGGAGCGGCGCTCTTCACGATCGTCTCGGCGTTCGGGTTTCACGACATCCTGACCTCGGGCGGCGGCGCGATCCAGCTCGACCCGTCGCGGATCGCCGCGCAGATCGTCACCGGCATCGGCTTCCTCGGCGCGGGCGCGATCATCCGGGAGGGGCTGTCGGTGCGCGGGCTGACGACCGCGGCGACGCTGTGGGTCGTCGCGGCGATCGGGATGGCGTGCGGCGCCGGCTACTACTGGCCCGCGGTGGCGGCGACGCTGCTGACGCTGTTCGCGCTCTGGCCGCTGCGCCTGCTCGCCTACCGGCTGATCGAGCGCGTGAAGCCGGAGGAGCACCGGCTCACCGTCGAGCTGAAGTCCGGCCAGCCGCTGACCCCGCTCCTCGAGGTGATCGGCGGTGTCCGTCACCTCGAGCTGACGGAGGAGCCCGACCGCCGGGTCGTCCAGCTCGAGGTGGCGAACATCGACGAGCGCACGGTCGCGCGCGTCTCCGATCTCGACTTCGTGACCGGCGTGCGGTGGCGGCGACGATGAGGGCGACGATCTGCACCGGCAATCCGCACAAGCTGGCGGAGTTCCGAGAGCTCTTTCCCGGCTGGGAGCTCGACCTGCTCGAGGCGGACGACTACCCGGAGGAGGACGGCGCGACGTACGTCGACAACGCGCGGATCAAGGCGCGTTACGGGCGGCTCACCGGCGACCACGAGCGGTGGATGCTCGCCGACGATTCCGGGATCGAGGTGGCGGCGCTCGGCGAGGGGCCGGGGGTGCAGACGGCGCGTTGGGCCGAGGGTCGGCACGTCGAGAAGCTGCTCGGGGCGCTGGCGGGCGTGAACGATCGGCGCGCGCGCTACGTCTGCGAGCTCGTTTGCCTGTCGCCCGACCGCGAGGAGCGCCGCGGCACCGGCATGCTCGCCGGCGCGATCGCGCTCGAGCCGGCGGGCGGCGGGGGCTTCGGCTTCGACCCGATCTTCGTGCCGGTGGGCGAGACGAGGACGGTCGCGGAGCTCGGCGACGCGTGGAAGTCGGAGCACTCGCACAGAGCCCTCGCTGCGCGCGCCCTCCGTTCGGCCCAACCTGGTTGAGGCATGGCCGGCGAATGGGTGTCGGACACCTTCGGTGTCGGACACTCGGCCTCCCGGCCGCGACCGCGCAGGCCCGTCAGCTCGGGCCAGGGACGTCGCTCGGCAACGCTCGATGGCCGAGCCACCAGTTGACCTCGGCGCCGAGCACGATCACGTTCGCCATCACGTACAGCCACACGAGCAGCACGGCGGGGCCCGAGAGCGTTTGCAGCACCGGGTTGTGCTTCGAGTAGTTGACGTACACCGGCAGCAGCTGGAACGTCGCTTCGAGGATCACCGCCGACGTGACCGCGCCCGGCAGGACCTCGCGCAGCGTCAGGTCGACGTTCGTCAGCACGTAGTACGCGGACGTCAGGAACACGAACAGCCCGAACGCCGACACGCCGATCGCGATCACGCGCGCAAAGGTGGCGTTGCCGGAGAAGCCGGCGTAGCGCTTGAGGATCTCCGTTCCGACCGAGCCGATCACGAGCGAGGTGAAGAGCGACACCAGCGAGCCGACCATCATCATCGTCGCGAGCGCCTTGCCGTGCAGGAAGCGGCGGTTCGGGCGGGCGTAGACGATGTTGAACGCGCTTTCGAGCACGCTGAAGAACGACAGCGACGACCAGAGCAGGAACGCGCCGCCGACGATCCCGAGCGCGGTCGCGTTCGCCTGAATGCCCCGCACCGCGCGGAGAATCGAGTCGATCGAGGTGCTCGGGAACGTCTTCGACAGCTCGCGGACGAAGAACGAGTTCTCGTCGGCCTGGTTGACGAGGCCGAGCAGAGCGAGCGAGAGGAAGAGCAGCGGCACGAACGACAGGAGCGCGAAGTAGGCGATCATCGCCGCCAGATGCGTGCCGCGGTCGGCGAAGAACTTGCTCAGGACCCGCTTCACTCCGCGGCAGTATGCTCGGCGGCATGGACGCAGCCCGGGCGATCGCCGACCTCACCGAGATCTCGCCGCAGGTGCGAACGGTCGCCGTGACCGCCGCCGACGGGTCTCTGGTCGGGTCGAACCTGACGGACGAGCATGCTGCACGCCGGCTCGCCGACGGGTCGCGCCGACTGCTCGATGCAGCCGAGGAGCTGCGGCCGGGCGTTGCCCAGATCGAGGCGGCGACCGTCTCGGGCAGCGTGTTCGTCGTCCGCGATGGCGCGCGGCTGATCGCCGCGACGACGACGCCGGAGCCGACCGTCGGTCTCGTCTTCTACGACCTGAAGAGCTGCCTGCGCTCGATCGACGAGCAGCCGGCCGAGGCGAAGCAGTCGCCGGCGAAGAAGCACCGCGCACCGAAGCCGAAGCCGAAGCCGAAGCCCGGACCCGACGATGCCGCGGCGTAAGGTCGTCACCGGCTTCCTGCTCGCCGCGGGCTCGCTGGCAGGCTCCGTGCTGGTCCGCCGCCGGGCCGCGCGGCGGCGCGAGCGGGTCGACCTCTATGCCGAGGACGGCTCGATGCACTCGTTCGCCGAGGACTCGCCCGAGGCGCTCCGGCTGCTGCCGATCGCGCACGACCTGCTCGGCGCGTGACTCGCAGCGAGCTCGCACGGGGGCTGCGCGACGCGGCCTACCTGGAAGGGGACTTCCTGCTTCGCTCGGGCAGGCGCTCCAGGTACTACCTCGACAAGTACCGGTTCGAGACCAGGCCGGAGCTGCTGCGGCCGCTCGGCGAGCTGATCGCGGCCGCCGTCCTGGAGCACGAGCCCGACGCCGACCGTCTGGCCGGGCCGGAGCTCGGCGCGGTCGCGCTCGCCGCGGCCGCCTCACTCGAGAGCGGGTTGCCGTTCCTGATCGTGCGCAAGCAGGCCAAGGACTACGGCACCTCGAACCGGCTCGAGGGCGTATCGGTCGCGGGAGAATGCGTCTGCCTGGTCGAGGACGTCGTCACCTCCGGCGGCGCCGCGATCGAGGCGATCGAGGCGCTCCGCGACGCGGGGCTGCGCGTCTCGAACGCGATTTGCGTCGTGGACCGCGAGGAGGGCGGGGTCGACGAGCTGGCGCGTCACGCGGTGCGCCTGCGCCCGCTCTTCACGGCCTCGGAGCTGCTCGGGCTTCCCGCAGATCCGCTTGGTTGAGCGGTTTCATCCGATCACGTTGTTAGGGTTCCGGTCAAGGTCTGAACTCAAGCCCCCGACGTAGGAGGATTTCGTTGACGAAGCAGGACTTCATCCAGAAGGTCAGCCAGAAGAGCGGGCTCTCCGCCCGTGAAGCGGGCAAGGCCGTGGATGCCTTCATGGAGACGGTGACGGAGACGCTGAAGGCCGGCGACACCGTCAACTTCACGGGCTTCGGCAAGTTCTCGCCCTCCGCCCGCGCCGCCCGTCAGGGCGTCAATCCGCGCACCGGCGAGCGCGTGCAGATCGCCGCGACGACCGTGCCGAAGTTCTCGGCCGGCAGTCAGCTCAAGGCCGCACTGAAGAGCTAGGCCGCCTTCCGCGGAGGGCGGCTCCCGGGCCGCCCTCCGCAGCACGCGTTACCTTTCGGGTCGATGTCCGTGGCGACGCTCACCTTCGCCGATCGTCTGGCCGCCGACGTTCAGCGGAAGCAGTCGCAGATCGTCGTCGGCCTCGATCCCAACCCGGACCTGATGCCGGTCGAGTTGCGCGGCGACGTCGCGCGGTTCTGCTGCGGCGTCGTCGACGCCGTCGCGCCGCACGCGGTCGCCGTGAAGCCGCAGCTGGCGTTCTTCGAGGCGCTCGGCTCGGCGGGCATCGCGGCGTTCGAGCAGGTCTGCACCTACGCGCGCCGCGCGGGCCTGCTCGTGATCGCCGACGGCAAGCGCGGCGACATCGGCTCCACGGCGCGCGCGTACGCCGAGGCGTATCTCGAGGGCTCGCCGCCGCGCGCGGACGCGCTGACGGTGAATCCCTGGCTCGGGCGCGACTCCGTCGAGCCGTTCCTCGGGGCCGTGCGGCGCGGCGGGGTGGGGATCTTCGTGCTCGTCCGCACCTCCAACGCGGGCGGCGACCTGCAGGACGTCGTGCTGAAGGACGGGCGGACGATGTGGCACCACGTCGCGTCGCTCGTCGACGAGTGGGGCGAGGACACGGTGGGAGACGTGGGCCTCTCCGCGGTCGGTGCGGTCGTCGGCGCCACCCATCCGCGCGCCGTCGCCGACGCACGGCGCCTGATGCCCCGCACGATCTTCCTGCTGCCCGGCGTGGGCGCCCAGGGCGGCTCGGTCGCCGACCTCGGCCGCGCGTTCCAGAGCGGGCCGGCGAGTGCGCTCGTCGCCGCCTCCCGGTCGGTGATCTACGCCTTCCGGGAGAGCGGCTCCGACTTCCGCGACGCAGCCGGCGCCGAGGCGGCGCGGCTCAGGCGCGAGGTGTGGGCGGCCTCCGGCTGGTAGTGCCGGCGGACGAACGGCGCCGGTACCTCGCCCCTGCGGCGTTCCTGCTCGCGGTGACGATCGCGGTCGTCCTGATCCGCGCGGGGCTCGAGTCGGGCGGCGACCACGCCGCCAGGCCGGCGGCGGTCGTTCCCGCGCCGCCGAAGCACGTCGTGGTCACATCGACCAGGACCACGCGCGCGAAGAAGACGAAGCCGACCGCCACGTCCACCACGGCCGGCACTTCCTTCTGGACCGTTCAGGCGGGCGACACCTTCGGGGTGATCTCGTCGAAGTCGGGGGTGCCCGTGGCGAAGATCGAGCAGCTCAATCCGAACGCGTCCTCGACGTCGTTGCACATCGGCGAGAAGATCCGCCTCCGATGAGGCGTGCCGTCCTCGCAGCGCTCGCCGCGGCCTGTCTGGTGCCGCTGACCGCGCATGCGAGCCCGCCGCCCGTCCGGGCCTCCGCCTACCTCGTCGAGGACGCGCGCACCGGCGAGGTGCTCGCGTCGTCGCATGCGCACGAGCGGCTGCCGATCGCCTCGATCACGAAGCTGATGACCGTGCTCGTGACGCTCCAGCACCACAGGCTGACGGACGTCGTCACCGTCGACCCGCGGGCGGCCGCCGTCGGCGAGTCGTCGATGTACCTGCGGGCGGGTGAGCGATTGACGGTGCGCGACCTGCTGAAGGGCGCGCTGATCCAGTCGGCGAACGACGCAGCCGACGCGCTCGCGCTGTCGGTGTCGCCGAGCTTCGCCTCGTTCGCGGCGCTGATGAACGCGCAGGCCGCCCGCCTGGGCCTTCGCGACACGCACTTCGTCCGCCCCGACGGCCTCGATGCGGTCGGGCACGTGTCGAGCGCGGCCGACGTCACCAAGCTCGCCCGCATCGTCATGCGCACGCGGTTCGTCCGCCAGACGGTGCGCGAGGAGTCCGCGACGATCTCCGACGGCCAGGTGCTGCACACCTGGGACGACCTGCTCTCGCTCTTCCCGGGGACGATCGGGGTGAAGACGGGCCATACGAGCGAGGCCGGCTGGTGCCAGGTCGCGGCCGTGCGCGGCCGCGGGGTGACGGTCTACGCGACGCTGCTCGGCAGCCCGAACCGGTCCGAGCGGAACGACGACCTTGAGTCGCTGCTCCGGTGGGGTCTCGCCCAGTTCCGGGTGGTGCCCGCCGTGCGGGCCGACCGCACCTACGCCACCGTCGACGTCGGCTGGGGTCGTGCACCGCTGAGGCTCGTCGCGGCGAGGCCGCTGCTGGCCGTCGCGAGGATCGAGCGGCCGCTCACGCAGCGGGTGGTGGCCGTGCGCGGCGTCTCGCTTCCCGTCGAGCAGGGTGCGTCGCTCGGCCGGGTCGAGATCTGGGCCGGCTCCCGGCTCGTCGGGACGCGGAACCTGGTCGCGTCGCGCACGATCGAGAGACCGGGTGTCGTCGGACGACTACGCTGGTACGCAGGCAGGACGATGCACCACCTGGTGCATCTGCTGTAGGACACGACAATGATCGTCACCGTCACCCTCAACGCGGCGATCGACCGGACGCTGACCGTTCCGAACTTCCAGCGCGGGCAGCGCCACCGCGCGAGCGCGGGAGTGACCCTGGCCGGCGGCAAGGGCATCAACGTCGCGCGCGCGCTCAAGTCGCTGGGCGTGCCCGTGGTCGCCACCGGCTTCGTCGGCGGCACGACCGGCACGCGGATCGTCGAGGAGCTGACGGCCGAGGCGATCCTGAACGACTTCGTGCGCATCGAGGGCGAGTCGCGGACGTCGACGGCGGTGATCGACCCGGCGGACGGAACGTACACGGAGATCAACGAGTGGGGGCCCGCGGTCGCCGAGCGGGAGCTCGAGACGCTGCTCGAGAAGCTGCGCTACCTGACGCAGGACGCCGAGCTCGTCGTGTTCGCCGGCTCGTTGCCGCGTGACGTCGAGGACGACTTCTACGCCGAGGCGGCGCGCGAGCTCACAAAGCGGCACGTGTCGAGCGTTCTCGACACGGAGGGCGAACCGCTCCGGCTCGCCGTCGAGGCGGAGCCGTTCCTCGTCTCGCCGAACCAGGCGGAAGCCGAGGCGCTCGTCGGCCAGGAGTTCCACGACGAGGAGGACTTCCGTCTCGCGCTCGACGGCATCGCCGAGCTCGGCGCGCGCAACGTGCTGATCACCACCGAGCAAGGCGCGGTCGCGCTTCTGCGCGAGGACCGTGACACGCGCCGCTACAGCGCGCGTGCCCCGCGCGTCGACGCGGTCTCGGTCGTCGGCGCCGGCGACGTCCTGCTGGCCGGCTTCCTCGCGGCGCGCCATTCGGGACGCTCGAACGAAGACGCGCTGCGCTCGGCTGTCGCGGCGGGTGCGGCCTCGACGCTCGAGGTCGGCGCGGGCCGCTTCGACCCACGGCACGCCGGTCGCCTGCAGGCGGGTGTCGAGCTCGCGGAGCTCGCGCCGGTCGAGGCTTAGAAGCTCTTACAGTCCGCCGCGGTCGGTAATCTTCCGCAATGGACGTCGGAAAACTCGACCTGGCGCC
>JBOGZX010000424.1:0-7332 GCA_050697615.1 Gaiellaceae bacterium | reverse complement strand
CCTCCCAACCAACGGCGCTCGCTGTGGTCGCCACCTCGAGTTCCGCCAAGCCGATCCGCTTGTCCTGGTTCGCCTACTGCGAGGAACAATCCGACGATGGAATGACCACGCAGAATCAGGCGATCATCACCCAGGCTCACAGGGTCGTCGCGTATCCACCGGTCTTCGACGGAGCGACACTCTGCACGGTATCCGTGACTGTTCGCGTCCCTACTGGCAGAGCAAGCGCCGCGATCTACGATTACTGAGCCGACCGCTCCGTAAGACCGGCGCGGAGAGGTGCTCCCGCCCGTGGCTCACACCCGACTACGCGAGCGCTCAGCGATGCGCCCTGAGCATGCGGGTGCGAGAATCGGGGTCGTGGAAGTCGACCATGTCGCCCTGCTCGTCGAGGACGCTGCCGGTCTTGCAGACGACCTGCGCGTTCGATACGGGCTGGGTTCTGAACGATCGCGCCAGACTGCGCCAGCGTCCTCCCCTTTACTCGTTTTTCGCGAGCTCATTGCGCGCCCGCCGGGGGCAGCTCTGAGGAGCTACCGCGCCGCGGGCACGACGATCGAACCGGCGGCCTTGTCGTGCCAGGTCTGGTTCTCACCGTCCCACAGCATCCACAGGTAGCCCAGCAGGAAGACGAAGGCCGAGACGATGCTCACAAGCCAGCGAATGAACGCCCGCCAGTGGCCGATCGGCTTGCCCGTTCCCCCGCTCAGGTCGATCACGCGGATCGCGAGCGCCGCGTCACCCGGTGTCTGGCCGGTCGTCCCGTGGAAGTACGTGAAGTAGGCGGCGCTCACGATGAAGCCGAGCCCGAAGCCGGCGTCCCCGAGCACGAGGCGCAGGATCTCGTTGACGATGCCGAGCGCGATGCCGTCGATCAGGGTTGCCGCAAACCTTCGCCAGAAGCCGGCCCGCTCGCGCGGGATCGTGACGGATGCATCGAGTGTCGCGTCCATTGCGCGGGAGCATAAGCTGCCCACGTGGCACTGGACAAGGAGACCGAGGAGCGGATCGAACAGCCGGCGTCCGACGAGGCCGAGCGCGAGACGCGCCTGACGCCGGTCGAGGCGGTCGCGCAGATGCGGATCCGCCTACCTGTGCGGGCGAACAAGAAGCTCCGCACCGTGCTCGAGCGCGTGAACAAGGACGACCAGCTGAAGGGCTGGTGGCACGTCTCCAACGTCAACGCGGTCGCCCGCATGGAGATCAACGACCACTCCTGGGTGCACATCCAGATCGTCACGAACATCGCCCTGAAGCTCCTGCGGCAACTGACGAAGCACGGTGTCGAGCCGGCGATGGTCCGCGACTACCGCATGACGCGCGACGATGCCGAGGTGGTGGTGGCGCTGACCGCTCTCACGCACTGCGTCGGCATGTCTGTACACCGCAAGGGCCACGAGGACTACAGCCTGTTTCTCGCCGAGCCGAAGCTGCGCGAGCTGCTCGCCGGGATCTACGGCGAGCCGGAGCTGACCGTGGTCGTGTCGGAAGTGCTGCAAGGAATCATCAGCCACCGCTCCGACGGCGAGCCGCTGACGCTCGAAGCGGGCATCCTGCGCGTCTCCGACGCGCTCGACATGGAGCAGGGACGCTCGCGCATCGCCTTCGAGCGCGGACGCGTGGGCATCCATTCGCTGTCGGCGGCGGCGATCGAGGAGGTGGAGATCGGTGACGGCGAGCGGAAGCCGATCCGCATCTCGATCCGCATGAACAACTCCTCCGGCATCTACCAGGTGGACGGCCTGCTGAAGGCAAAGCTGCGCGGCTCCGGCCTCGAGCCGTACGTCGAGGTGATCGCGCACATCGACACGGAGGCCGAGAAGCGCCTCGTTCCGCTCTACGAGCTCGATCTGTAGCCGGCCCGCTCGCTACAATGCCGCCGCCTTGCGGGATCGTCTAATGGTAGGACGCCGGACTCTGAATCCGGTAGTCTAGGTTCGAGTCCTAGTCCCGCAGCTGCGAGAAGTCCCTGCTCATAGATACTTTGCGTTTCCGGCGGAGACGACAGTCGGAACGACCGACCCCGTCAGGAACGGACCCTCGGGCGGCTCCGACAACACGTGGTACACGAAGGCGGCGACGGGGCTGAGAGCGACCGCGAGCACGGCGACTCCTGCTCCTCCGACCAGGAACGCCACGAACGCGCCTCCGCAGAGCAGGATTGTTCTCACCCCGTGCGTGTCGGCACCCCCGGGTCTGGAGTTGAGCCCCGACGAGCGGGGACGCAGGCGCGTTACCTTCCCGGGGCTCCTGGAATGACACTTCTGTGAACCGCGGCGAGGTTCCCGCTCTTCACCGCGGCACTGGGCGAGGCTTAGAGACCGCGGGGGTCGGGGAGAGACGAGAGCATGCGCAAATGGCTCGACGCAGACTGGTACCGGTACCTCTGGCATAGACGCCTGCCCTTTCAGGCGAAGGCGGTCGCCGTCGCGCTGCTCGCCCTGCTCGTCCTCGGCGGCGGGTACCTCGCCGCGAGCAGGCTGACAGCCGCCGCCGGCGAGACGGGCTCCGACGCGTTCATCCTGCAGACGACGACGGTCACGAAGCTCGTCACGGTGAAGGAGCACGGCAAGACGATCGTCAAGCGCTTCCCGGTCGTCCGCACCGTGCGCCTCCGGGCGAAGCCGGTGACGGTCAGCCACTTCCAGACGGTGACCACGCCGCAGGGCGTGCGAACGGTTCCGGTGACCAGCGTCCGCTACGTCCCGGTGACGAAGACCGTCGCACGGGTCGTGAAACACGTCGTGACGAACGTGGTGACGAGGAACGGCAAGACGCGAACGGTCGTGACCAATCGCCCCGTGACCGTGCCGGTGACCGTGCAGCAGACGCTGCCCGGCCAGACGGAGACGAGATCGGTCACGGACACGGTCGTCTCGACACGGCCCGTCACGGCCACGGTCGTCTCGCCACCGCAGACGACGACCGTGAACCGGACCAACGAGACGACCACCACGGTCGTGGTCACCTCGACGGAGACGCAGACCGTCACGACGACCCTTCCGCAGGACACGACGACCGCCCTCGTAACCGTGACGGTCTCGGTCCCGACGGTGTCGGTTCCGTAGACCGAGCGACCGCGGCGTCAGCGGTGGACGACGGCGGAGGTCGCCAGCGTACGGCCGGTCGCGTCGAGCGCGCGCACGGCGACGACGCCGTCCGAGGTCTTCGTGGGGATCGCCGTCTCGAGACCGTTCCAGGGTGCCTCGGCGACGCGGCTCAGATGCTTCGCGTCGGATCCGGCAAGCACCTGCCAGCTGGCGACGGCGGTCGACCCGTTCCAGCTCGCATAGACCGTGTTCCCGTCGACGGCCGCGATCGGCTTCCCGGACGGCCTTCCCGTCCACACGTCGCGGAAGCCGCGGTAGCTGTCCCCGAACGGCAGCTTCAGCTCGAAGCGCACCCTTCCGGAAGGCGCGAACTCGGTTTCCCTGCGGATGCCGCCCCAGCCGACGAACGCGCCGCCGTCGGGTAGCAGCTCGAGATCGCCCTCGAACGGCGACAGCAATTTCTGGGGGTGAGCGAACACTTTCACGATGCTCGCCCGGTGCTTCGGTACGTCGAGGTGCAGCACCATCGGGCGCGTGAACGGCTCCTTCTTCGGTGTCGAGCCGTTGTCGAACATCGAGAGCAGGTTGCCCGGATGCAGCCGCGCGTTGTGCTGGTAGAAGAACCTGACCGCTGCGGGCGGACCGAAGTCGCTGTGCTTGCCGCCGATCCGCCAGACGATCGAGCCGTCACGTGCGAGCTCGTAGATCGTCGAGGTGTTCCGGCCGGAGACGAGGATCCTGCCGCCGGGCGCATCGGAGACCGAGTTGACGTGGAAGTAGTCGAGCGGCCGCTTCTTCGTCGCGTCCTTCGCGGGCTCGCGATTCGCCTCCAACGAGTCCGCGAAGGGAACGTGGCCGATCGAGTGCCACTCGAAGACGACGTGACCCGTGGCGACGTCGATTTCCTGCACGATACTGTCGAGCGCCCAGCCCTTCTTCGGGCCGCCCACCCCGCTCAGGTCGGCCGGAACCTCGTGGTAGATCGTGACGAAAGCCGTGCCGCGCGGCGTCAGCTCGAACTCGTGCAGGTCCGCCGAGAGCCCGTGCCCCGCCTTGACGGTCGCGATCTTGCGGTAGGAGGCGTCGTAGATGACGTCCTCGCCGCTGCCGACGCCGGCCTTGTCGATGCTGCCTTGCCACCAGGTCAGCACGGGCTTGCCGCGATAGGTCTGGGTGCGAAAGTCGGTCGCCTCGGTGGGCGCGGTGAGCTGGTGGAACCAGCGGATGCGGCCGCGGTTGTCGGCGATCACCGGTCCTCCCCGCTGGTCGCCCGTGCCGCCCTTCTGGGCCACGAACACGTACCCGGGCGCCACCCCCTGTGCGGCGTGCGTCACCTGCAGCTTCGGCGGTATGACCCCCGGCAGCGTGCGCAGCGCAGCCGGAGCGGCCTTCGTCGTCGCAGCCCTGCCTGTGCCAGCCGAGTCCGCACTTCCACAGCCTGAGACGAACGCACATGCGAGCGCCGGAAGGAGAAATATCGAGCTCCGACGGCGCACGAGGATGCGACTCTAGCGGGCGTCCGGACCGACTCGGGGTTGGCGCGGGCCGCTCTTCTCTTTATGCTCTCACCACATTCCCCTGACCCCCCAGGTAGGAGGACGAGTGAAGAAGCGCATCTACGCAGGTGCCGGAGCATCTGCGCTGCTTGTCGTCATCGCGCTTGCGGCGACGGTGGGCGGGGCATTCGGCCGCAGCAGCATCACGCCGCTGCCGTCGTCGTCATGCTCGCCGGTTCAGAACAGCGGCGGGAAGTATCTGTTTGCGTCGGACCTGCCGCTGGAAGGCTCGGGCCGTACCCAGACGTCCCAGATGACACGCGCGATCAGCTTCGTGTTCAAAGCGCACCACTGGCAGGCGGGCAAGTACTCGATCGCCTACCAGAGTTGCGACGACGCGACCGCGCAGGCCGGCAAGTGGGACTCGGGCAAGACGTCCGCGAATGCGAACGCCTACGCCCAGGACCGCGATGTGGTCGGCGTGATCGGCACCTTCAACTCCGGTGCCGCCGAGATCGTCGTCCCGATCCTCAACCGCGCCCCGAACGGCCCGGTCGCAATGGTCAGCCCGGCGAACACGTATGTCGGTCTGACGCACGGCGGCCCGGGAACGGTGGCCGGCGAGCCTGGCAAGTACTATCCGACCGGGAAGCGCAACTACGCCCGCGTCGTGGCGGCGGACGACTACCAGGGCGCCGCTGATGCGCTGCTGGCGAAGTCGCTCCACGTCAAGAAGCTGTTCATCCTGAACGACAAGGAGGCCTACGGCCTCGGCGTCGCGTCGAACGTCAGGAACGCAGCGAAGAAGCTCGGCATCAAGGTCGTCGGCTTCACCGCGTGGGACGGCAAGGCGTCGTCCTACGAGGCGCTCGCAGTGAAGATCCAGCAGTCGGGGGCGCAGGGCGTCTTCCTCGGCGGGCTGATCTGCGAGAACGGCGGCAAGCTGATCAAGGACGTCGCGGCCGGTGCCAAGGGCATCCACATCATGGCGCCCGACGGCTTCACGCCGGTGTCCGCGACGATCCAGGAGGGTGGCAGCGCGGCGAACAACATGACCGTGTCCGTCGCCGGCCTCCCGAACACCGCTCTGAAGGGCGCCGGCAAGGCGTTCGTCAAGGCGTTCACCAGGGCCGACCATCGCCCGCCGGATCCGTACTCGGTGTACGCCGCCCAGGCGGCCGAGGTGATGGTGCAGGCGCTGTCGCAGTCGAACGGCACGCGTGCCGACGTCTCGAAGCAGCTCTTCAAGGTCCATCTGAAGAACAGCATCCTCGGCAACGTCTCGTTCAACTCGAACGGTGACGTGACCTCGAACCCGGTGACGATCTACCGGGTCAAGAGCGGGAAGTCGACGACCCTCAAGGTCATCGTTCCTCCGAAGGCGCTCGTCAAGACGGCCTAGCCGGGACCCCAGGACCGTTCGACCGATCGATCGGGAGGGAGGGCAAGAGCCCTCCCTCCCGCCGTTTGTGGGACGATCCTGGAGGCGTGCCGTCGTCGCTCGCAGCCGTTCCGGACCTCGAGCACGAGCTCGACGGCCTCTACGACCTCCCGCTCGAGGAGTTCACGAAGGCGCGCAACGACCTGGCCGGCCGGCTGAAGCGGGCGCACCAGGTGGAAGCGGCGGCGGCCGTGCGGGCGCTGAAGAAGCCGAGCCTCGTGGCGTGGGGTGCGAACCGGCTCGCTCGCGACGAGCCCGCGCAGGTCGCGGCGCTCCTGACGGCCGGCGGGCGGTTGCGGGACGCGCAGCAACGGCTGCTCGCGGGAAAGGGAACGCCGGAGGAGGTCGGCGACGCGACGGCGGCCGAGCGCGAGGCGTTGCGGGCACTGCTCGCCTCCGGCCGCAAGCTGCTCGGCGCCCGCACGAGCGCATCGCTCCTCGACCGGCTCGGGCAGACGTTGCGCGCGGCGGCCGTCGACGACCAGGCGGGCCCGCTGCTCGAGCGCGGCCGGCTGACCGAGGAGCTGACGGCGGTCGGGTTCGGTCCGCTCGAGGCGGTGAAGCCGGCGCGCCGCCGCGGCGACGAGCTCGGCCGCGCCGCGCGAGAGCGGGTCACGGCGTTGCGCGCCGAGGCACGAACGCTGGCCGCCGAGGCGCGCACCGCCGCCGAGGCCGCAGACCAGGCCGGCCGCGCGGCGCAGATGCTCGCCGAGGAGGCGGCGCAGAAGCGCCGCGAAGCCGAGCGCGCTGCGAGCGAGCTCGTAGAGGCCGAGGAGTCGCTCCGGGCGCGGCGCTGAGCGGGACGGTGGACTCCGGCCCGCGTGCGGCGGTAGGCTCGGCCAACCACCGACCTGGAGGAGGTACGAGATGACCGTCGGGATCCGCACCAAGTTCCCCGGGGTGACGCAGGAGCAGTTCGACGCCGTGAACGCGAAGCTCGACCCGAGCGGGGATCCGCCGAAGGGACTGCTCTACCACGCCTCCGGCCCGATCGACGAAGGCTGGGGCGTGATCGACTTCTGGGAGTCCCGCACCGCGTTCGACGATTGTCAGGAGCGCATCTCGCAAGCCGTCGCCGCGAGCGGCGTGGAGCTTCAGGGCCATCCCGGCATCAAGGAGTTTGCCGTCCACGAGACGTACCCGCGCTGACGACGCCAGTGCGGGGTATGCGCCCTTCGGAGCATCTCCGGCACGTCTGACCCACGCATCGAAGCCGAAGCCGTGGGTCAGATCCGAGTAGAAGGCCCATACGGGGCTCGAACGTCCCTGCAAATCAAGTGTTTTTGAAGCGTGAGTGGTCACCAAGTGGACACCATTTGAGCGCCGATGAGCCCATCTGACACAT
>JBOGZX010000423.1:0-5227 GCA_050697615.1 Gaiellaceae bacterium | reverse complement strand
GCCCCTCCCATGCCGCCGAGCCCGGCGGTGAGGATCGTCCGGCCCGCAAGCGACGGCGCTCCGAAGTGCACCTGGCCGGCCGCGGCGAACGTCTGGTACGTGCCCTGGAGGATTCCCTGGGTGCCGATGTAGATCCACGAGCCGGCGGTCATCTGGCCGAACATCGTCAGCCCCTCGGCCTCGAGCCGCCGGAACTCCTCCCACGTCGCCCATCTCGGCACGAGCAGCGAGTTCGCGATCAGAACCCGTGGCGACTGGGCCGTCGTGCGGAAGACCGCGACCGGCTTCCCCGACTGCACGAGCAGGGTCTCGTCGTCCGCGAGCGTGAGCAGCGCGCGCACGATCGCCTTCAGTGCCTCGTGCGACCGCGCCGCCTTGCCCGAGCCGCCGTAGACGACCAGGTCCTCGGGACGCTCGGCCACGTCGCGGTCGAGGTTGTTGAGCAGCATCCGAAGCGGCGCCTCGGTCATCCAGCTCCGTGCGTTCAGGCGGGTGCCGCGCGGCACGCGGATCGCGCTCAGGTCGCCACAGAGCGACTCGACGAGCGTCTCGCTGATTCCCGCTCCGGAGCCGGATCCTTCGCTCCTCGGCGACTCCGTCGAGCCTCCGTCGCTCACGGCGCATCCTCGCCCTCGTCGCGCTCCCGGGCGCGGCCGCGCGACCGCGTCCGCCAGCGGTACGCATTCCACGCCGAGGCGAGGACGAAGAACACGACCGCGATCAGCACCGACCTTGCGAAGCCGCCGCCCGTCGCCAGGGCGACGAGCACGATCAGGATCGCGAGCGCGCCGTAGACGAGCAGCGTGTCGCGGTAGGGATGCTTCGGAGGCGGCGGCTCCGGCATCTCCCAGCGCAGGCGCCTCGGCCTCACTCCAGCCCACCCACCTCGGCCTCGACGGCGGCGGCCAGCGAGCCGTCGCGCACCGACGCCGCGACCGCCTCGTTGTCGGGTCCGAGCGGCCGGTCGTCCCGGAGGCGTGTCGACAGGCTGCGCACGTGCGCGTGCACGGCGCGCACGCCGGCGCCGGGCTCGAGCGGTGCGAGGAACTCGACGGCCTGCGCGCCGGCGAGCAGCTCGATCGCCAGCGCGCGCTCCGCGTTCGCCACCACCTGCCACGCCTTGAGCCCCGATGCGTTCCCCATCGAGACGTGATCCTCCTGGCCCGCGCTCGTTGGGATCGAGTCGACCGACGCCGGATGGCAGAGCGACTTGTTCTCGGAGACCAGCGAGGCCGCGACGTACTGCGGGATCATGAAGCCGGAGTTGAGCCCGCCGTCGCTCGTCAGAAACGCGGGCAGCCCGTCGCTGAGGTTGGGATTGACGAGCCGCTCGACGCGACGCTCCGCGATGTTGGCGAGCTCGGCAACCGCCATCGCGAGCGCGTCGAGCGCGAATGCGAGCGGCTGCCCGTGGAAGTTGCCGGCCGAGACGAGGATGTCGTCCTCCACGAGCACGAGCGGGTTGTAGGTCGCGGCATTCAGCTCGGTGCCGACGGTGTACTCGACGTAGTCGAGCAGGTCACGCGACGCGCCGTGCACCTGCGGGGCGCAACGCAGCGAATACGCATCCTGCACCTTGTCGCACCAGCGGTGCGACTCCATGATCGCCGAGCCCTCGAGGAGCCTCATCACGTTCCGCGCCGAGGCACCCTGGCCGCGCAGCGGACGCAGCTCGTGGATCTGCGGCAGGAACGAGTTCCGCGAGCCCTGCAACGCCTCGAGCGAGAGAGCGCAGCTGCAGTCCGCGGCCCGCGCGAGCCGCCGCGCGCGCACGAGCAGAAGCGCTCCCTGAGCCGCCATGAACTGAGTGCCGTTGATCAGCGACAGGCCCTCCTTCGCGACGAGCCGCACCGGCTCGAGACGCACGCGTGCGAGTGCCTCGGCGCCGTCGAGAAGCTCGTCTCCGACCCGCGCGAACCCCTCGCCGACCAGGGGCAGGGCCAGGTGCGCGAGCGGCGCGAGATCGCCGGACGCTCCGACGGAGCCGCGGGCCGGAACGAGCGGCAGCACGCCCCGCTCGAGGCACGCGAGCAGAAGCTCGACCGTCTCCACGCGGGCGCCGGAGTTTCCCTTCGCCAGCGCGTTGGCGCGCAGCAGCATCGCGGCACGGACGACCTCGTCCGGGTACGGCTCCCCCACCCCGCAGGCGTGGGAGCGCAGCAGGCGCAGCTGCAGCTCCTCCGTCAGCTCCTCGGGGATCTGCATCGAGACGAAGCGTCCGAAGCCGGTGTTGACGCCGTACGTGTGCTCGTGCGAGCCGTGCGCTGCCCGCTCGACGACCGCACGCGCAGCGCGCATCCGCTCGCGCGCCGCGTCGCCGAGCGGCGCGGGATCGCGACCCTCGACGGCCACGGCCCAGACGTCCTCGAGCGTGAGATCGTCGCCCGTCAGCGCGTGCGTGGCGGTCACGCAGCCGAGTGTAGAACGATCGCCCGCGCTCGCGGCCGCGCCGTCCCCTACTCGTCCGCCAGCCTGAGCTCGAGCACCCGCGAGGCGTCGAAGCCGTCGATGCGCAGGATCGAACCGGCGGCAGCGGCCGCGGCCCCCGCCGGCATCAGGCCGACGAGCTCGGAGCCGACGACCTCGGCTCCGCGTCGCTCGGCTTCGGCGACGATCGTCGCGACGATCTCGTGCAGGGCGGAGGCCTCCCAGTCCTCGACGTTCATCGACACCTGCACGAGACCCGCGCGCGGCAGGTCGAGCCCGAGCGCACGCACACCCGCGAAGCCGCCGTCGCGCTCGCGCACCGTCCGCGCGATCTCGCGCGCGACCGCAAGCTCGCCGCGAAGGTTGACGTTGAAGGCGATCAGCGGACGCCGAGCGCCGAGGATGACGCCGCCGGCGCTCTCGTGCAGCGTGCGCGGCCCGTAGTCGGGCGCGAGCTCGCCCTCGTCGATCCGGCGTTGCAGGCGGCTCGTTCCGCCGCTTCGGAAGAAGGCCGGTCCGCGCTCGGGAGGCGCGTAGACGAACACCGGCAAGCCGAGCTCGCGGCCGATCCGGTCGCCGACCGCCGCGGCTGCGTCGACCGCACGCTGCAGCTCCTCGGGCCACACCGGGACGATCGGGACGACGTCGGCCGCGCCGATCCGCGGGTGGGCGCCCTCGTGGCGTCGCAGGTCGATCCGCTCGACCGCTACACGGACGGCGGCGACGAGCGCGTCGGAGAGCTGGTGCTCGTCGCCGACGAGCGTGAACACCGACCGGTTGTGATCCTCGTCGGCATGGACGTCGAGCAGGCGTGCATGCCGTGAGAGCGCGGCGCCGATCGCGTCGATGGTGCGGCGGTCGCGACCCTCGCTGAAGTTCGGGACGGACTCGAGCGGCGGCACGCGCGTACTCTAGGACGGCGTGAAGGAGTACTACGACACCCGCGCTCCGGAGTACGACGACTGGTACCGCAGCGAGGGCCTCTTCGCCGATCGCGACCGCCCCGAGTGGGATCGGGAGCTCCGGCAACTCATCGAGGCGATCGCCCGCCTACCGCTGGCACGAACGCTGGATGTCGCCTGCGGCACGGGCTTCCTCACGCGGCACCTTCGCGGCGAGGTGGTCGGGCTCGACCAGAGTGCGCGGATGCTCGAGGCGGCCCGAGCGCAGGCGCCGGGCGCCACCTTCGTGCAGGGGGACGCGCTCGAGCTGCCGTTTGCCGACGGCGCCTTCGAGCGGGTGTTCACCGGCCACTTCTACGGGCACCTGCAGGAGCTCGAGCGAAGCGTCTTCCTCGCCGAGGCCCGCCGGGTCGCACCCGAGCTGGTCGTCGTCGACGCGTCGCGCGAGCACGCGGAGGTCGACGAGGACGTTCAGCGGCGCGTGCTGAACGACGGCTCGCGCTGGGAGGTCTACAAGCGGTGGTTCACAGGCTGCGGGCTTACCGAAGAGCTCGCCGGCGGCGACGTCCTGCACGAGGGCCGCTGGTTCGTCGCCGTCCGCAGCTCCGCGTGACGCGGCGCCGCGGCGCCTACCGGTCGCTCGAGTCGATGCAGCGCGTCCAGCGCGTGTGCCGCGCCTGCGTCGAGGCCGGGTATCCGCTCGAGTCGTGGCCGGTGATCGCGCCATTCTCCGCGCAGCGCGCGTACCTGTTCGGGCAGGCGCCCGGGGTCGTGGAGGGCGAGGAGCGGCGGCCCTGGCGCGGACGGGCCGGCAAGACGCTGCGCCGGTGGTTCGACATGGAGGAAGAGGCGTTCTACGCCACGTTCTACTGCGCGTCGGTGACGCGCTGCTACCCGGGCCGCAACGCCTCCGGCCGCGGCGACCGCACCCCGACGCCGGCCGAGCAGGATCTCTGCGAGCCCTGGCGCGACCACGAGCTGCGCCTGCTGCGGCCGACGCTGATCGTCACGGTCGGCGGGCTCGCCGCCCGCCGGTTGCTCGGCGTGCGCAGCGTCACCGAGTGCGTGGGTGCGGTCTACGAGCGCGACGGCGCGGTCGCGATCCCTCTGCCCCATCCGTCGGGAGCGAGCAGCTGGCTGAACCTGCAGGAGAACCGCGACCGGGTCGCCGCCGCGGTCGCCCTGATCCACGAGGAGCTCGCGCGCCGCGGCGCCGAAGGCGTCTGACATCGTTTCCGCCCGGCGAGCCCGAACGGGTGTCGGAGCCCCCGAAGCTCCGGGCGCGCGGCCGCGCATCGATGGGGTCGGCGGCGGATGCCTCCCGGGTACTCTCAGCCCGTGAACGGAACGACTTCGACGCCGCGGTACCGCACCACCTTCATGCGGCTCGTCGGGTTCCTGAAGCCGTACAAGGTGTCGATGTTCGTGTCGATCGCGCTTGCGATCGGCTCGCAGGCGGCCGCGCTCGTGGCGACGTTCCTGACCGGTTCGGTGGCCGCCGCGCTCGTGCACCAGCAGCGACACCGGCTGCCCTGGCTCGTCGGCTCGGTGCTGGCACTCGGCGCGGCCCGCGCGGTGATGATGTCCGGGCGCCGCCTGATCGCGGGGAAGCAGGCGCTGGCCGTGGAGATGGACATGCGGCAGGCGATCTACGGCAAGCTCGTGCGCCTCTCGTTCGGCTTCTACGACCGCCACCAGACCGGCCAGCTGATGAGTCGGGCGACCGTCGACCTGCAAGGAGTCCGCTTCTTCCTCGGCTACGGGCTGATCTTCTTCTTCCAGCACACCTTCACGGTGGTCGGCGTCGGAATCGTCGTATTTCTCATCTCCTGGAAGCTCGCGCTGATCGTGATCGGGATTGCACCGCTGCTCGTGGCGGTTGCCTACCGCTACAGCCA
>JBOGZX010000422.1:0-3582 GCA_050697615.1 Gaiellaceae bacterium | reverse complement strand
ACGGTGCCGTCGTCGCGCACGCCGCTCGCGCCGAAGTAGAGGCCGCCGACGAGCTCGCGCACGATCACCAGGTCGACGATCCCCTGCGCCGCGGGCCGCAGGTTCGCGAAGACGTCGAGCTCGCGGCGCAGCTCGAGCAGGCCCGCCTCGGGGCGGACGCTCGAGCCCTCCCAGCGCGGCCCGCCGACGGCGCCGAGCAGGACGGCCCGCGCGGCCCGGCAGGCGGCGACCGTCGCGGGCGGCAGCGGCTGCCCCGTCGCGTCGATCGCGGCGCCTCCGAAGGGGTGCACCTCGACCTCCACGTCGACCGGAAGCGCGGCCAGCACCCGCTGCGCGACCGCCGTCACCTCCGGGCCGATCCCGTCGCCGGGCAGACAGACGATGCGTTCGGTCACCCGCTCCGGCGCCGGCAAAGCCGGCACCTTCGCTCCTTTGAGCTCCGTCGAGCCTACGCTCATACGACCACACCCAGGCCGGCGAGCAGCTCGTCCATGTCGGGCTCGATCTCGCGACCGGTGCGGCGCTCGACCAGCTGCGGCGTCTTCAGGCCCGTGCCCGTGACGAGCACCACGACCCGGTCGGCCCCGCCGACCTCGCCCGCCTCGACCGCGGCGCGCAGCGCGCCGAACGTGACGCCGGCCGCGCTCTCGCCGAAGACGCCGGACATCGACGCGAGCAGCGACATGT
Organism: Gaiellaceae bacterium; assembly: GCA_050697615.1. Classification (GTDB taxonomy): domain Bacteria; phylum Actinomycetota; class Thermoleophilia; order Gaiellales; family Gaiellaceae; genus PALSA-600. Next base: position 2,895 of record JBOGZX010000422.1, on the reverse strand, counting down.
TCGGGCCTACGTCCTCCTCGGGCACGGCATGGATCGCGCCGCCCGAAGCGCGTGCCGTCGCGACGGCGAGGTCGCCGTCGGCGGGGGCGCCGATCGCGAGCGAATGGGCGACCGTCGCGGGGCGAACCGGAGACACCGGGCGGTCGTCGGCGAACGCGTGCGCGACGGGTGCGCACCCCGCCGCCTGGCCGCCGTAGATGCGAGGGCTCGGCCCGTCGACCAGACCGAGCTCGCGGAACTGCTCGAACCCCTGCCAGATCTTGGTGAAGAGCGATCCCGACGCGACCGGGCAGATGACGGCATCGGGTGTCTCCCAGCCGAGCTGCTCGGCGATCTCGAACGCGAGCGTCTTCGAGCCCTCGGCGTAGTAGGCGCGCAGGTTGACGTTGACGAACGCCCAGTCGACCTCGCCCGCAAGCTCGACGACGAGGCGCGAGCAGTCGTCGTAGCTGCCGCGAACCGCGTACATGTCGGCGCCGAAGACTCCGGCCGTCAGCATCTTCTCGGGCTCGACCGTGGCCGGGTACAGCACGACCGATCGCATCCCGCTCGCGGCCGCGCGCGCAGCGACGGCGTTGCCGAGGTTGCCGGTCGACGCACAGGCGAGCGTGTCGGAGCCGAACTCCGCCGCCCTCGCCGCGGCGACCGAGACGACCCGGTCCTTGAAGGAGTGCGTCGGGTTGGCGAGGTCGAGCTTCAGCAGCACCTCGCCCACGCCGAGCGCGCTCGCGATACGCGGAGCCGATACGAGCGGCGTCATTCCGGCGCCGGTCTCGGCGTCGGCGGGCGCGCGCGCCGGCAGCAGGTCGGCGTAGCGCCAGAGCGACCGAGGGCCGGCCTCGATCCGGGAGCGCGAGACCGTTCGGCGCAGCTCGGCCCAGTCGTAGACGGCCTCGAGCGGCCCGAAGCAGCGCAGGCACGAGCCGGTCGCGGTCGCCGGCACCTCGGTCTCGCAGATCCGGCATCTCAGCGTGTCGACGGTCATCGTGCCTCCAACGATACTTCACAAAGTAAAGCGCTGATGCGCGTCCCTCGCCGAGGAAGCCGCATAGGCCGCAGGGTCGACACAGAACGTCTCACGTGACCGCCCCCTCCGACGCCGAGCCGACGAGCGCGACGTACTTGACGAAGACGCCGGAGTCGTACTTGGGCGCGGGCTCGCGCCACGCCGCGTGCCGCTCGGCCAGCTCCGCCTCGCCCAGCCCGACTGACAGCGTGCGAGCCTCGATGTCGATAGTCACGACGTCGCCGTCGCGCAGGTCGGCGATCGGCCCGCCGCGGAAGGCCTCGGGCGCGACGTGCCCGATCATCAGGCCGTGCGTGGCGCCCGAGAAGCGGCCGTCGGTGACGAGCGCGATCTCGTCGCCCAGGCCCTCCCCGACGAGCGCGGCCGTCACGTGCAGCATCTCGCGCATCCCCGGGCCTCCTGCCGGTCCTTCGTAGCGGATCACGACCACGTCGCCGGGCAGGATCGTGCGCGCCTTGACGGCCGCGAAGCACTCCTCCTCCGAGTCGAACACGCGCGCGGGGCCGCGGTGGTGCAGGCGCTCGTGCCCCGCGAGCTTGACGACGCAACCGTCGGGCGCCAGGTTGCCGTGCAGGATCGCGAGCCCGCCGGTCGGCTTGAGCGGCTCGTCCCAGCGGACGACGACGTCCTGGCCGGCGCGCTCGTGGACACCTTCGGCGACCTGCCGCAGCGAACGGCCGTCGACGGTACGTGCGTCGGCGTGCGTGAGCCCCGCGTTCACGAGCTCGCGCGCGACGAGCGCGACGCCGCCGGCGCGGAACAGGTCGGTGGCGACGTACCGGCCGCCGGGCTTGATGTCGGCGACGATCGGGGTGCGCGCGGAGACGCGGTCGAAGTCGTCGATCGTCAGCTCGATCCCCGCTTCGTGCGCGATCGCGAGCAGGTGCAGGACGCCGTTGGTGGAGCCGCCGGTAGCCGCGATCGCCGTGATCGCGTTCTCGATCGACTCGCGCGTGAGCACGTGCGACGGCCGTGTGTCGGACTCGACGAGTCGCATCGCAAGCTCGCCCGCGAGCACGGCGGCCTGCGGCTTGCCGGGGTGGTTCGCGGGGATCTCGTTCAGGCCCGGCGAGCTGACGCCGAGGAAGTCGAGCGCGGTCGCCATCGTGTTGGCGGTGAAGTGCCCGCCGCAGGCTCCGGCGCCGGGGCAGGCGACGCTCTCGAGCGCGTGCACCTCCCCGTCGGTGAGCTTGCCCGCGGCGTGCGCACCGACCGCCTCGAACACGTCCTGGATCGTCACGTCCGCGCCGCGGTAGCGGCCGGGGGCGATCGAGCCGCCGTAGAGGATCAGGCCCGGCAGGTCGAGCCGCGCGAGCGCCATCACGGCCGCCGGGATCGTCTTGTCGCAGCCCACCAGGCAGACGAGCCCGTCGAACAGGTGCCCGCGCGCGACGAGCTCGATCGAGTCGGCGATCACCTCGCGCGAGACGAGCGACGCGCGCATGCCCGTGGTGCCCATCGAGACGCCGTCGGAGACCGCGATCGTGTTGAACTCGAGCGGCGTGCCGCCCGCGCTGCGGATGCCCTGCTTCACGTAGCGCGCGAGCAGCCGCTGGTTGAGGTTGCACGGCATCGTCTCGATCCACGTCGTCGCGACGCCGATCAGCGGGCGCGCGAGATCGGCGTCGGTGAAGCCGACGCCCTTGAGCATCGCGCGCGCCGGGGCGCGGTCGATCCCGTCGGTGAGCGCGGCGCTGTGCCGCTTCGCGGGATTCGTGCGTCCGTTCTGACTCATACGAGGGTGGCTCCTTCCCGGGCCACCTGCAGCGGCAGCACCGTGACGTCGGCGGGCAGGGAACGGCGAAGGTCGGCGGCGACGCCGGCGGCGCGCCCCGGATCCGCCCAAACGCAGACGGAGGGGCCGGATC
>JBOGZX010000421.1:0-5278 GCA_050697615.1 Gaiellaceae bacterium | reverse complement strand
GTCCTGGTTCGTGCCGCTGGTGATCGGCGTGGCGCTCATTGCATTCGCAGTGTGGCTATCGTTCGGCCCGCCGCCGGCATTCAGTTACGCGCTGCTCGCCGCCGTCAGCGTGCTGATCATCGCCTGTCCGTGCGCGCTCGGGCTCGCGACGCCCACGGCTCTGCTCGTCGGCACCGGCCGCGGTGCGCAGCTCGGGATCCTGATCAAGGGGCCGGAGGTGCTCGAGCAGACGCGGCGGATCGGGACGATCGTGCTCGACAAGACCGGCACCGTCACCGAGGGGAAGATGGTGCTCACGGACGTCGTGCCGCTGAACGGGGCGGTGCGCCGCGAGATCCTCCTGCTCGCCGGTGCGGTCGAGTCGGCGAGCGAGCATCCGATCGCACGGGCGGTCGCGGATGCGGCCCGCGCCGAGCTCGGCACGCTTCCGAGGGTCGACGGGTTCAGGAGCGTCCCGGGAGTCGGCGTGGCCGGCGTCGTCGACGGCCGCCGGGTCGAGGTGGGGCGCGGCGAAGGCGCGATCGCCGTCTCGTGGGACGGCGTGCCGCGCGCGACCCTCACCGTCCGCGACACCGTCAAGCCCACGAGCGCACAGGCGGTGCGCGAGCTGAAAGAGCTCGGCCTCACGCCCGTGCTCCTCACCGGCGACGCACGGGCCACGGCGGAACGGGTCGCGGCGGAGGTGGGGATCGATCGGGTGCTCGCCGAGGTCTACCCGCAGGACAAGGTGGCCGAGGTGCGCCGCCTGCAGGACGCCGGGGAGGTCGTCGCTATGGTTGGCGACGGCGTCAACGACGCCCCGGCCCTCGCCCAGGCCGACCTCGGCCTCGCGATCGGCACCGGCACCGACGTGGCGATCGAGGCCTCCGACCTCACGCTCGTCGGGGGCGACCTGCGCGCCGCCGCCGACGCGGTCAGGCTCGCCCGGCGCACCCTGGCGACCATCAAGGGCAACCTGTTCTGGGCCTTCGCCTACAACGTCGCCGCGATCCCGCTAGCGGTCGCGGGAGTCCTCGATCCGATGGTCGCCGCCGCCGCGATGGCCGGATCCAGCCTGTTCGTCGTCGGCAACAGCCTGCGTCTGCGCCGCTTTCGCAGCGATCGGGAAGGGTCGGCGGCGTGAACCCGGCCGAGCCGCCGCACTACGGCTACCACGACGACAAGCCCGCCCTGAAGAAGCGGCTCCATCGCATCGAGGGGCAGGTGCGCGGCGTCGAGAAGATGGTCGACGACGACCGCTACTGCATCGACATCCTCACCCAGATCAGCGCCGTCCAGACCGCACTCGACGCCGTTGCGCTGAAGATCCTCGACGAGCACGTCAACCACTGCGTCGCGGGCGCGATCGTCGCCGGCGACGAGCAGGATGCGCGGGAGAAGACGCGCGAGCTGCTCGACGCGGTGCGTCGCTTCACGAAGATCCGGTAGCGGCCCGCTCACGTCCCGGTCGCGGGGTCGTCGAGAGGCCCGGGCAGCGCCTTCTCCGCCCGCTCCTCGAGCTCCGACTCCTTGCGGCGGAGGTAGACGAGGAAGCCGACGAAGATGATCGCGGCAGCCACGCCGATGCCGATGTCGATGCGGCTGCCGAGGCCCTTGACGCTGCTGCCGAGGTAGTAGTAGGCGATCCCGTAGATCGTGGCCCAGATGATCCCGCCGGCGGCGTTGAACGCCAGGAACCGCAGCCAGTGCATGCGGTTGGTGCCGGCCAGGAACGCCGCGTAGGTACGCAGGATCGACACGAAGCGCCCGAAGAAGACGACCTTGCCGCCGTGGCGCATGAAGACGTACCGGCCGACCTTGAGCTTCGCGTCGTCGAGCCGCACGTACTTGCCGTAGCGTCGGAGCAGGCGGTAGCCGCCCCACCGGCCGATCGCGAAGCCGACGTTGTCCCCGCCGATCGCTCCCGCGGCGGCCGCCGCGATCACGCCCGCGATGTTGAGGTTGTGCGTCGTCCCGGCGTAGAGCGCCGCCGCGATCAGCGCGGTCTCGCCGGGGAAGGGGATGCCGAGGCTCTCGACCGCGACGAAGCCGAACACGGCCCAGTAGCCGTAGGAGGCGACGATGTGGTCGAGGTGGCCGTTGCTGAACAGGGCGGCGATGATCATCTCGAGGCCCCTACCCTCTCAATCCCGTCGGGACGCCGGCCGTCCGGTTGCCGGCGGACATCCCACACGGCGGCGTTCCGGGCCTACACTCGGTGGGGTGATCAACTGCCCCAGCTGCGGCGAGGAGAACCCGGAGAAGTTCCGGCTCTGCGGCTACTGCGGCGCGGCGCTCGCCGCTCCGGTGCCGCCGCAGGAGGTGCGGAAGCTCGTCACGATCCTGTTCTGCGACCTGAAGGGCTCGACCAGCCTGGGGGAGACGCTCGACTCGGAGTCGCTGCGGGAGGTGATGAGCGCCTACTTCGACGCGATGAGCGCGTCGATCACGACGCACGGCGGCACGATCGAGAAGTTCATCGGCGACGCGGTCATGGCCGTGTTCGGCCTGCCGCGCGTGCACGAGGACGACGCGCTTCGCGCAGTCCGCGCCGCCGCCGGCATGCAGGCCGCCCTGATCGCGCTCAACGAACAGCTCGAGCCGCGCTACGGCGTCAGGCTGGCGAACAGGATCGGCGTCAACACCGGCGAGGTGGTCGCCGGCGACGCGGCGACGGGGCAGCGGCTCGTCACGGGCGATGCCGTGAACGTCGCCGCGCGGCTCGAGCAGGCGGCCGGCGAGTCGGAGGCGCTGCTCGGCGAGCTGACCTACCGGCTCGTCCGGGACGTCGTCGAGGTCGAGCCGGTCGAGCCGCTCGAGCTGAAGGGAAAGGCCGAGCGCGTGCCGGCCTTCCGCCTGCTCTCGGTCGACACCGGCGGGCCGAGGCCGGATGCGCGGAGCGCGCTTCACGGCCGCGACCGCGAGCTGGGAATGATCACCGCCGAGTTCGAGCTTGCGGCGCGCGAGCGCTGGGCTCGCCTCGTCACGCTGCTCTCGGAGCCCGGCGTCGGCAAGTCGCGGCTGATCGCCGAGGTCGCGCACGTCGTCGGGAAGGATGCGACCTTCGTGAGCGGGCGCTGCCTCTCGTACGGGCGCGGCATCACCTTCTGGCCGCTGATCGAGATCGCGCGCGAGCTGGGCGGCATCGAGGACGACGACCGCCCGGAAGCGGCCGTCGAGAAGCTGCTTCGCGCCGCCGGGGGCGACGAGCGCGCCGCGGAGCGGCTGGCGGCGGTGACCGGCCTCGCCGAGCGGCAGTTCGCGCTCGAGGAGACGTTCTGGGCGACCCGCCGGCTGCTCGAGGCCGCGGCGAGGGAGCGGCCGCTCGTCGTCTGCATCGAGGACATCCACTGGGCCGAGCAGACGCTGCTCGACCTGATCGAGCACGTTCTCGACACCGCCTCGGACGCGCCGATCCTGATCATCTGCGCAGCCCGGCCGACGCTGCTCGAGATCCGGCCGGAGTGGGAACGGCGCGGCCGCACGGTCACGCTCGGCCCGCTGTCGGCCGAGCAGAGCGCGGCGATGGTGCGCGAGGCGATGGGGGGCGCCGACCTGCCGCGGTCGGTGCTGGCGAAGATCGTCGAGGCCGCCGAGGGAAACCCGCTCTACGTCGGCCAGATCGTCTCGATGCTGGTCGAGGACGGCACGCTCCGCCCCGAGGGCGGGCGTTGGGTCGCCGCAGCGGAGTCGGAGATCCGCATTCCGCCAACGATCCAGGCGCTGCTCGCCGCGCGGCTCGACCTCCTCGTCCCGCAGGAGCGGTCGGTCGTCGAGTCGGCGGCGGTGATCGGACACCTGTTCCCGCGTCCGGCGGTCGCGGAGCTCGTGCCCGAGCCGGTGGCGCCCGAGGTGCCCGCGCACCTCCAGTCGCTGACGCAGAAGCGACTGGTGCGGCCGGAGACGCAGACGGACGAGGAGACGTACCGCTTCGACCACATCCTGATCCGGGACACCGCGTACCAGAGCCTGCTGAAGCGCACGCGCGCGACGCTCCACGAGAAGTTCGTCGGCTGGGCGGAGCGCGTCAACCGCGCGCGGGACCGCTCGAACGAGTACGACGACATCCTCGGCTACCACCTCGAGCAGGCGCACGACTACCTCGCTGAGCTCGGCCCGCTCGACGAGCACGGCCGCAGCCTCGGGTTGCGCGGCGCGGAGAAGCTGGCGGCCGCAGGCAGACGCGCCTTCGAACGCGGCGACATGCCCGCCGCCGCGAACCTGCTCCGGCGCGCCGCCGCGCTTCGCGAGGATGGCGATCCCGAGCGGCACCGCCTGCTGCCGCCGCTCGCGGAGGCGTTGATGGAGATCGGCGAGTTCGCATGGGCCGAGACGGAGCTGGACGAGGCGGCGGCGGTCGCCGAGCCCGGCTCGCGGCTCGCCGCCACGGTCGAGCTGACGCAGCTCTTCGTGCGCCATCGCGTGATCGACGACCTCTCCGACTGGCGGGAGCAGGTGTTGAGCGTGACGGGCAGACTGATTCCGGAGCTGGAGCGGCTGGACGCGCACGCGGAGCTGGCGAAGGCGTGGCGGCTGCTCGTCTTCGTCCACGGCGCCTTTCTGCAGTACGGCGCTCAGGTCGAGGCGAGCCAGCGCGCGCTCGAGCACGCCCGGGCCGCCTCCGACCACCGGCTCGAGGCCCGCCTGACGGCGGGCTACACGGTCGGGCTCTGCGAGGGGCCGACCCCCGTGCCGGAGGCGATCGCGCGGTGTACGGAGGTGCTGGATCGGCGCCTGCCGGAGCGGCAGGCCGAGGCGATCACGCGCTGCTCGCTTGCCACGCTGCTCGCGATGGCCGGCAGCCTCGACGAGGCCCGCCGTGAGTACACGGCGGCGCGCGAGCTGCTCGTCGACCTGGGCGGCGCGCTGCCGGCGTACGCGTCACTGGCGGCGGCGAGCGTCGAGCTGCCCGCGGGAAACGCCGACGTCGTCGCCTCCGATCTCGAGACCGTGTACGCCGATCTCGGCGCGCTGGGAGAGCGATATTTCCGGCCGATCGTCGGCGCGACGCTCACGGTCGCCCTCCAGCGCAGCGGCAACGCGGAGCGCGCGAAGGCGCTCCTGGCCGAGGTGTCGGAAGAGACCGACGCGAGCGACGTCGAGGCCTGGGCGATCCTGCACGGCGTGGAGGCGAAGCTGCTCTCGGCCGACGGCGAGCATGCGAACGCAGTGGGAACGGCGCGTCGCGCGGTCGCCGTGCTGGAGTCGACCGACGCCCCGGGCGCACAGGCCAACGCCCTGGTCGACCTGGCCGAGACGCTGCTCGCCGCCGGCGAGACCGACGAGGCCCGCACGGTGC
>JBOGZX010000420.1:0-3481 GCA_050697615.1 Gaiellaceae bacterium | reverse complement strand
CCCTCGCGTGGCACGAGCGCCCGGCGGCTGTAGTCGAGGCGAATGGCGCAGATGTCCTCCAGCGCCGCCTCGCCGACGCCGACCGAGCGGAGCGCCGCCCGGATCGGGCCCACGTACCGGGGGTTCTCGGCCGTGTCCCAGCGGCGGCGGAACTCGCCGGTCGACACGCCCGAGCGTGCGGCGATCGCGTCGACCATCTCCGCCGCCGACTCGCGATCCCAGTCGACCAGCGTTTCCCAGAGATCGAAGATCACCGCCGGCGCGTCGGTCGTGTCGCCTACCCCGCGCACTCGCGAAGCACCCCCCACGCACGCGCGACGTCGTCCTCCGTCGTTCGCGCGTTGCCGATCGACAGGCGGATCACGTCGAGGCCGGCGAGGCGCGTCGCCGCCACGAACACCTCGCCCGTCGCCGTCGCCGCCCGCGCCAGCTCGAAGTTGTCCCGGCCCTCGTGCCGGAAGCACACGGTCGAGAACGGATGCGGAGCGGTCACGGTCCAACCCGGCTCGGCCTCGACCCACGACGCGAACAGCTGGGCCAGGCGAACGTGCTCGCGGATCAGCCCCCGCAGGCCTTCGGCGCCGTACCAGCGGAGCACGGCCCAGAGCTTGAGCGCGCGGAACCGCCGGCCGAGCGCCGGCCCGTAGTCCTTCAGGTCGATCGCGCCCTCGGTCGCAGCGAGGTACTCGGGCACGAGCGCGAACGCCTCGTGGAACGCCTCCGGTCGCCGCGTCCAGAGCGCCGAGCAGTCCATGGGAGTGAACAACCATTTGTGAGGATTGACGATGAAGGAATCGGCGCGGTCGCAGCCGTCGAGCGCCCAGCGGAGCTCCGGGCAGACCGCCGCCGACCCCGCGTACGCCGCGTCGACGTGCAGCCAGGCGCCGGCTTCCTCGCAGCGTCGCGCGAGCTCGGGCACGGGGTCGACGGAGGTCGTGCCGGTCGTGCCGACGGTGGCGACCACCGCCGTCGCGTCCGGCAGCGGGAAGTCCGGCCGCATCCTGAACGCGTCGTCGACCGGAACCTTCCGGAACTCGAGCCCCACGAGCCGCGCGGCCTTCTCGACGCTGAAGTTCGCCTGCTCCGACGCGTACACGACACCGCCCGGCCGGATCGTGCGCGCGGCGGCGAGCGCGGCGACGGTAGCGGTCGACGCCGTGTCCTCGATGTGGCCGTGCCAGCCGCGAGGCAGCTCGAGGAGCTGCGCGAGCCAGTCCAGCACCGTCACCTCGAGCTCGGTCGCCGCCGGCGACGAGAGCCACGTCATCGCGTTGGCGTTCAGCGTCGCGACGAGCAGCTCGGCGAGGATCCCCGGCTCGGAGCCGGTGTTCGCGAACCAGGCGTAGAAGCGCGGATGGTTCCAGTGCGAGATGCCCGGCAGGATCACCTCGTCGAGGTCGTGGAGCAGCGCGGCGAACGGCTCGCCGTGCTCGGGCGCCGACTCCGGCAGCCGCGCCCGGATCTCGCCGGGCTCCACCTCGGCCGCGACCGGCAGCCCGCCCACGCGGTCGAGGTAGGCCGCGGCCCAGTCGGCGGCCAGGTCGAGGTCGTCGCGGAAGGTCAAGGACGCCGCTTTCGCAGCTTCTCGATCTGCTTCCAGGTACGCGTGTTCAGCACATCCGATCTCGTCAGCCACGCCCGTCGCGCCTGGCCGACGCCCAGCTCGACGAAGTCGAGCGCGCCGGTCTCGTGACCGTCCGAGTCGATCACGACCTTGACGCCCGCCTCGCGCGCCGCGCGCGCGTTCACATCGGTGAGGTCGAGCCGGTCGGGCTGCGAGTTGAGCTCGAGGAACGTCCCGGTCTCGACCGCCTTCGCGATCACACGTGCGAGGTCGACGTGCGCGGCAGCCCGCGAGCCGATCTTGCGGTTCGTCAGGTGCCCGATGCAGTCGACGTACGGGCTCTCCATCGCCGCGAGCACCCGCTCCGTCGGCTCGTGGTCGAAGCGCGAGTGCACCGAAGCGATCACCCAGTCGCGCGTCGCGAGCTCCTCGTCGGCGGCGTCGAGCGTCCCGTCGGGCCGCACGTTGACCTCGATCCCCTTGAGGATGCGAAAGGGCGCCACCAGCTCGTTGAGCGCGTCGATCTGCCCGGCCTGCTCCGCGAGCCGTGGGCCGCGCAGCCTCTGCGAATGGTCGCAGACGGCGTAGTAGGCGTAGCCTCGCGAGCGGGCGGCCGCAACCATGTCCTCGAGCGAGTCCTTGCCGTCCGACCACGTCGTGTGAGTGTGCAGGTCGCCACGCAGGTCCCCCACCTCCACGAGGTCGGGAAGCTCACCGCGTCGCGCGGCGCCGAGCTCGCCGCCGTCCTCGCGCAGCTCCGGCGGAATCCACGCGTAGCCCAGGAATGCGTAGACCTCCTCCTCGGTCGCGAAACGATGCTCCTCGCCCGACTCGACGACGGTGACGGAGTACTCGGAGACCGAGAAGCCGCGCCGGACCGCGTCCTCACGCAGCGCGACGTTGTGGTTCTTCGACCCGGTGAAGTGCTGCAGGAGGTTGCCGTAGCTCTCCGGTGGCACGACCCGCAGGTCGAAGCGCAGGCCGTCGTGCGAGACGACCGTCGCCTTGGTCGTGCCCTTCGCGGCAACGTCGACGACCCAGCGGAGCGAGCAGAAGTAGTCGACGAGCGCCTTCGGGTCGGTCGCCGTCGCGATGATGTCGAGGTCGCGCACCGTCTCTCGCATCCGGCGGGCCGAGCCGGCGAGCGAGACCTCGACGGAGGCGGGATGCTCGCGCAGCGCGTCGACGAGTGCGCGCAGCTTCGGCAGCGTGGTGCCGAGGAGCGTGCGGCGCGGCCCCTCCGCCGCACGCGGCTGCGCGAGCGAGGCGGCGATCTTCGCCTCCGTGCCCGCACCGATTCCCGCGTTGCCCCGCAGCGCCTGCGCCTCCGCTGCGGCCTTCAGCGCCGAGACGGTGGTGATGCCGAGCTCCTGCCAGATCCGCCGCGCCGTCTTCGGGCCCAGGCCGGGCAGCCGCATGAACGAGGCCACCTCGACGGGCACGTCGGCCTTGCGCTTCGTCAGCGCGTGGATCTCCCCGTCGTCCACGACCTCGACGATCTTCGCCTCGATCGTCTTGCCGATCCCCTGCAACGCCTTCGCCTTCCCGTCGAGCGCGAGCTGCGCGACCGGCGCCGGCGTCTCGCGGATCCGCGCCGCCGCGCGCCGGTACGCCCCGATGCGAAACCCGTCGGCGCCTTCGAGCTCCATCAGGTCGGCGAGCAGCTCGAACTGCGCCGCGAGCTCGTCGTTCCGCGGAAGATCCGACACGGCAGCGATCATAGGCGCGCCGATGCGGGCCACCGTCTGCCTCCCCACCTACGACGAGCGCGACAACCTCGAGCCGATGCTCCGTGCGCTCGGCGGCGTGCTGCGCGACGGCGACCGCGTGCTCGTGATCGACGACAACTCCCCCGACGGCACCGGAGACCTCGCCGACCGCCTCGCGGGCGAGCTGCCGTTCGTCTCGGTCCTGCAC
>JBOGZX010000419.1:0-1516 GCA_050697615.1 Gaiellaceae bacterium | reverse complement strand
AGCCCGAGATCGAGATCGGATGCCACAACGGCATCTCCCGCGCACAGAACTCGACCATGTCCGTCACCAGCCGCATCGACGGCTCCGGCGGGAAGATGTACTCCTTCTGCGCGATGTACTCCTTCAGGATGTCCGTCTGGATCGTCCCACGCAGGCTGTCGCGTGAGACGCCCTGCCCCTCCCCCACGCACAGGTAGAACGCCAGCAGGATCGCCGCCGGCGAGTTGATCGTCATCGACGTCGACACGTCGCCCAACGGGATCCCCGAGAACAACGTCTCCATGTCCTCCAGCGAGTCGATCGCCACCCCCTCACGACCGACCTCGCCCTCCGAGCGCGGGTGATCCGAGTCGTAACCCATCAACGACGGCATGTCGAACGCCGTCGACAACCCCGTCTGCCCATGCTCCAGCAGATACCGGAACCGCTCGTTCGTCTCCTCCGCCGTCCCGAACCCCGCAAACTGCCGCATCGTCCACAACCGGCCCCGATACATCGACGGATACACACCCCGCGTGAACGGAAACACCCCCGGATAGCCGAGATCACGCTCGTAGTCGACCTCCACCGACTCCGGCGTCGCCAAAGGATCGTTCTCGATCCCCGAGATCGTCGAGAACACCTCCCCCTCGCGCTCCGGCGCCGCCTCGTACGACGCCGCCCGCCACCGCTCCACGCCGCCGGCGCCGGTCGTCCCGGGTGGATCCTCGGTCGTCGCCACGTCCTGATTCTGCCCGAATCGCGCCGGCGGCAACCGGCCCCTACCGCTCGCCCCCGGGCTTCCAGAGCGGCTCGGCGCCGCCCGCGTTCGCCGCACGCGCGAGGATGAAGAGCAGGTCGCTGAGGCGATTCAGGTAGACCGGCGCCAGCGGGTTGACCGCACGCTCGGCGTGTACCGCCAGCACCTCGCGCTCGGCGTAGCGGCATGTGGCACGCGCGACGTGCAGGCGTGCGGCTGCCTCCGAGCCGCCCGGCAGCACGAAGCTGCGGAGCTCCGCGAGCGGCGCGTTCGCCTCGTCGCAGTCGCGCTCGAGGCGATCGATCGCCTCCTGCTCGACGCGCAGCTTTCCGTCGCCCTCGGCGTAGGGAACGGACAGGTCGGCGCCGACGTCGAAGAGCTCGTTCTGGATCCGCACGAGCCGGGCGTCACGCGCCTCGACCTGCGCCCAGCCGAGGATCGAGTTGAGCTCGTCGACCGCGCCGTAGGCGCGCACGAGCGGGTCGAGCTTCGAGACCCGGGAGCCGTCGCCGAGCGACGTCTTGCCGGCGTCGCCGCCGCGCGTGTAGATCTTCGTCAGCCTGACCGGCTCGTCAGGACGCCGCGGCACGCGCCTGCTCTCCGAGGATCTGGCGGGCGATCACGAGCCGCTGGATCTCGCTGGTTCCCTCGTAGATCTCGGTGACCTTCGCGTCGCGGTAGTAACGCTCCACCGGGAACTCCTTCGTGTAGCCGTAGCCGCCGAGCACCTGGATCGCCTCGGCGGTCTGCCGCCGGGCCATCTCCGACGCGAACAGC
>JBOGZX010000418.1:0-7316 GCA_050697615.1 Gaiellaceae bacterium | reverse complement strand
CGGTTGATGTGAACCCTCGCAGCGACTGCTTCAGCACGCGCCAGCCGGTGGCGAAGACGGTGCGCAGGTAGAGGCGCACGGAGCGGTCGGCAATCCACTCCAGGTCGTGCGCGAGCTTCTCGGCCATCGACGTCTCGTAGCCGCGGCGCACCTGGGCGAAGCCGGTCAGGCCCGGCCGCACGACGAGCCGCTGCCAGTACGACGGCAGGTCGGTGGCGAGCTCGGCGAAGAAGCGCGGGCGGATCGGCCGGGGGCCGACGAACGACATGTCGCCGTGCAGCACGTTCCAGAGCTGCGGGACCTCGTCGAGCTGCGAGGCCTTCAGCCAGCGGCCGATGCCGGTCAGCTCGGCGTCGGTGCGCGCGACGAGCTCCTCGCCGAGGTACGCGCCGATGCGCTCCTCGGCGCCCGGCTTCATCGTCCGGAACTTGAGCATGTGGAAGAAGCGGCCGCGGCGGCCGACGCGCTCGCCGCGGTAGAGTACCGGGCGGCCGGTCGTCGCGAGCTGCAGCACGGAGATCGCGAGCGCGAACGGCAGCGCGAGCAGACCGAAGACGACGGCGAGGACGACGTCGAGCGCGCGCAGCTCGAAGTCGATCCGCCGCTGCTCCGCCGCCGAGGCGAGGCGCACGTATCCGCTGACGAGGGTCTCTTCCAGCGGTGGTGTCCCCGCCTGCACGCCGTCGATGGTAGACCGTCGGGCGTGACGGTCATGGGGATCGACCACGTGCAGGTTGCGGCGCCGAAAGGGTGCGAGGCCGAGGCGCGCGCGTTCTACGGCGGACTGCTCGGCCTGGAGGAGCTGCCGAAGCCGCCGGTGCTCGCGGCGCGCGGCGGCTGCTGGTTCCGGGCGGGCGGGCAGGAGCTGCACGTCGGAGTCGACGAGCCCTTCGTCCCTGCGCGTAGGGCGCATCCGGGCCTCGTCGTCTCCGACCTCGCTGCCCTCGTCGAACGGCTGTCGGCCGAGGGCATCGAGGTCGGGCGCGACGACTCGATCCCGGGCGTCGAGCGCGTCCATGTCGCAGACCCCTTCGGAAACCGGCTCGAGCTCCGGCAGTGCTGACCCATGTCCCCTTTCCTGCGAGGTATAAGATGACCTTATGGACACGCGGCAGTTGCACGCGTTCTGCGAGGTGGTCGACCGCAAGTCGTTCTCGCAGGCGGCCGAGCGGCTCGGGCTGACGCAGCCGGCGGTGTCGCTGCAGGTGCGTTCGCTCGAACGGCGGCTCGGCACGCAGCTGCTCGACCGCTCGGGTCGGCGCGTCGAGCCGACCGAGGCCGGCCTGCGGCTCTATCGCGGCGCCCAGCGCCTGTTGCAGCTCGAGGAGGAGATCGTCGCCGAGCTCGGCGAGGAGGCGACCGGCGCCCTCGCGGGCACTTTCGAGATCGGCGCGTCGACCGGGCCGGGCGGCGTCGTCGTCTCGCGCCTCCTCTGCGAGCTCGCCGTCGAGCATCCGGAGCTGCACGTGGCGCTCAGCGTGTTCGACACGCAGACGGTGGTCGAGCGCGTCGCGGACCGGACGCTCGAGCTCGGCGTGGTCGGCGCTGCGCCCCGTCACCGTGGCGTCGAGTACGAGCCGTTCTTCCGCGACACCGTCGTGCTCGCCTGTCCGCCGGGCCACCCGTTCGCCGGGCACAACGTGACGATCGACGAGCTCCGGGAGGAGACGCTGATCGTGATGCAGGACGGGGCCGGCGTCCGCCGGATGATCGAGGACGAGCTGCACGGGGTCGGGCAGCGGCTGCGCGACCTCCGCGTGCGGCTCGAGCTCGGCCTGCAGGAGTCGGTGACGAGTGCCGTGCGGGCGGGCTACGGCGTCACGTTCATCTCCCGGTCGTCGGTCGAGAACGACCTCGCCGCCGGGACGCTCGTCGAGGCGCGCGTCACGGGGCTCGAGCTCGAGCGCGAGATCTACCTCGTCCGTGCGGCCGGCCGCCTCGAGACGAGGGCCGCGCGGGAGTTCGTCGCGTTCGCTGCGGGCCGCCTGCCGTGATCGTCCGCTGGCGCCTCGCCGAGCTCGCCGCGACGCTCGCCGACGCGGGGATCGAGCGCCCGTTCCTGATCGCGAGCAGCCGGTGGAGCCACCTCGATCTCCCCCACGTGCGCTCCTGGACGGAGGTGCCGTCGCACCGGGTCGAGGTGCCGGAGGGCGCCGACGGAATCCTTGCCGTCGGAGGCGGATCCGCGATCGACACCGGGAAGTTCGCCTCCGCCGAGAACGGCAAGCCGCTCGTCAGCGTGCCGACCACCTACTCCGGCGCCGAATGGACGACGATGTTCGGGATTCGCTCCCCCGACCGGCGCATGCAGGGCGGCGGTCGCGGCGCGCATCCCGTCGCGATCGTCTACGACGTCGAGCTCACGCTCGGCCTTCCGCAGGCCGAGTCGGTCGGCACGGCGATGAACGCCCTCGCCCACTGCGCGGAGGCGCTCTACGTGTCCGGGCGCGGCGACGAGGGCGACGAGCAGGCGCTCGAAGGAGCGCGCCTGATCCGGCAGTGGCTGCCGCGGGTCGCCGCAGCGGGCGACGATCGGGAGGCACGGGAGGGGCTTCTGCACGGCGCCGCTCATGCGGGCCACGCGCTCGGGCTGGCGGGGCTCGGGCTTGCGCACGCGATGGCGCAGGCACTGGGCGGCCGCTACGGGCTTCCGCACGGCGCGATGAACGCCCTCTGCCTTCCGCCTGCGCTCGCCTTCAACCGCGCTTTCGTTCCGGAGGAGGTCGCACGCTTCGGCGAGGCGATCGGGGGCGAGCCCGTCGCGACGACGCGGGAGTTGGCGCTGCTCGGCGGTTTCGAGCGGCTGCGCGACTTCGGCGTACCGCGGGAGGACCTCGCCGCCGTTGCCGGCGCCACGGTGGGGCGGGGCGGCAACCAGGCGAATCCGCGGATCGCGACGGCCGCCGAGATCTGCGAGCTCCTCACGACCATCTGGTGACGCCCGTGTCACTCCTTTCGCTACCCTCGAAGCGTCGGTCGCAAGCGGGTCGAGGAGGGATCGGAGAGGCATGGGACGCACGAATCTGGCCGCGCGCGCCGGTCATTGGAGCGCTGCGCACTGGAGGACCGCGTTGGTCGGCTGGTTGGTCTTCTGCGTGGTCGCCGTCGTCGCGGGCGGCGCCGTCGGCGCGACGAAGCTGAAGCAGTCCGACACCGCCTCCGGCGACACGAAGAAGGCTCAGAAGATCCTCGACGGCGCCGGATTCGCGAGCCGAGCCGGCGAGAGCGTCCTGATTCGCAACACCCGTGCGAGCGTCGACGACGCCGGCTTCGAGACGGCGATCCGCGCCGTCGTGCGCGCGGTCGAGCGGCAGCCGGTCGTCGCCGAGGTCCGCTCGCCGCTCGCGCCGGACGGCTCCGGGCAGATCTCGAAGAATCGCCACGCGGCGATCGTGCAGTTCCAGATCCGGGGCGACGAGGCGAAGGCGATGGACAAGGTGCAGCCCGTGCTGGACGCGGTCGCGGCGGTCGATCGGGCGCACCCGGGATACCAGATCGCCGAGTTCGGCGAGGCGAGCGCGAACCATGTGCTCAACGAGACGCTCGGCAGCGACTTCAAGCGGGCCGAGTACTCCTCGCTGCCGGTGACGCTGGTGATCCTGCTGTTCGCCTTCGGCGCCCTCGTCGCGGCCGGGCTGCCGGTTCTGCTCGGCTTCTCCGGCGTACTCGCGACGATCGGGCTCGCCTCGGTCGCCAGTCACGTCTTCGCGGCGGGCGACGCGACGCAGTCCGTGATCCTGCTGATCGGGATGGCGGTGGGTGTCGACTATTCGCTCTTCTACATCCGGCGCGAGCGCGAGGAGCGCGCGGGTGGGCTCTCCCATCGCGACGCCCTCCTGAAGACGGCCGGGACCTCCGGGTACGCGGTGTTGATCTCCGGTCTGACGGTGATGATCGCCATGGCGGGGATGCTCCTGACCGGCAACGCGATCTTCACGTCGATCGGCGTCGGAGCGATCCTGATGGTCGCGGTCGCACTGATCGGCTCGCTGTCGATCCTGCCGGCGCTGCTGTCGAAGCTCGGCGACCGGATCGACAAGGGCCGGATCCGGTGGCTCGCGCGGCGCGGCGGCGGCGACTCGAGGGTGTGGAGCTGGATCCTCGATCGCGTGCTGCGACGACCGTGGATCTCGGCGCTCGTCGCCGGCGGCGCGCTGGTCGTGCTCGCGGTGCCGGCCCTGACGCTACACACCCAGCTGCCGAGCTTCACCGACCTCCCTCGCTCGATCGCGATCGTGCGTACCTACGAGGCGATCCAGAAGGAGTTTCCGGGCGCGCAGACACCAGCGAACGTGGTCGTCACCGCGCCCGACGTGACCAAGCCCGCCGTTCAGCGCGGCATCGCCGCCCTCCGCACGCAGGCTCTCGCGAGCGGCGAGGTGAAGACTCCGGTCGAGACGAAGATCAACGCGGCGAAGACGGTCGAGATCGTCTCCCTGCCGCTCGTCGGCAACGGCGACAACCAGCGTTCGGTGCACGCGCTGCAGACGCTGCGACAGACGACCGTCCCGGCCACGATCGGCGCCGTGCCCGGAGTCAGCGCCCCCATCACCGGCGAGACGGCGGGCACGCACGACTTCAACACGCAGATGAAGGCGCACGCGCCGCTCGTCTTCGGCTTCGTGCTTCTGCTCTGCTTTCTGCTGCTGCTCGTGACCTTCCGGTCGATCGTGATCCCGATCAAGGCGGTGCTGCTGAACCTGCTCTCGGTCGGGGCGGCGTACGGCCTTCTGGTGCTCGTGTTCCAGCACCGGTGGGCGGAGGGAATCCTCAGCTTCCACTCGAACGGCGCGATCGCCTCGTGGCTGCCGCTCTTCCTGTTCGTCGTGCTCTTCGGGCTCTCGATGGACTACCACGTGTTCATCCTCAGCCGGGTGAAGGAGCTCGTGGACGGCGGGATGCCGACGGACGAGGCCGTCTCGGTGGGGATCAGGCGAACGGCGTCGACGGTGACGAGCGCAGCGCTCGTGATGGTCGCGGTGTTCGCGATCTTCGTGACGCTGCACGAGATCGACATCAAGCAGATGGGCTTCGGCCTCGCGGCCGCGATCCTGATCGACGCGACGGTGGTGCGGGCGGTGCTGCTGCCCGCGGCGATGAAGCTGCTCGGCGACTGGAACTGGTACCTGCCGCGGTGGCTCGAGTGGCTTCCGGAGCCCGGCCGGGAGCATGCTCCGGAGGCATCGCCGGCCGCGGTCGACTGACGGCCGTCGTCAGAGCGAGCCGGCCGGTGCGACCCAGCGGCTCTCGAAGTCGAGGACCTCGGCGAGCCGGTCGAACTGCGCGTCGTAGTGGAGTACGCCGACGGAGCCGTCCTGCGCCGCCGCCGCAATCAGCAGGGCGGGCAGCTTCATCTCCCTCTGGGCGAGCGGCCCGCGGTGGGCGAGACGGCGGAACGCATCCAGGGCGGCGTTAATGACGGACCGTATGATCGCGATGTCTCGAAGCGCGCTGAGGAGTGAGTCGAGCCGGTCGTATTCGCCGCTGCCGCGGGCAGAGCGAAGCCACTCGAGCTTGACGATCGGACACTTCGCGATCTGCCGCCCCCCGCAGGGCCGCCGTCCACTCACCCCGGACCGCCGGCAGGGTGACGCGCGACCAGACGGACGAGTCGGCGAGGTAGACGCCTTCGTGGTACGCCCACACCTCTGGAACTGGCATAACTTCCGCTAATTTCAGGTATAGTCCTCGCCCTGGACGGGACCGCCCACACCTGCGACGTGCTCGTGGTCGGGAGCGGCGCCTCCGGGCTTGCCGCCGCGGTGGCCGCGGAGCGCGCCGGAGCCCGCGTCGCGCTTGCCACCAAGGGATCGCTCCAGGCCAACAACTCCTCGAAGGCGCAGGGTGGGATCCAGGCATCGTTCGGCGACGACGACTCTCCGGAGCAGCACGCCGCCGACGTGATGCGCTCCTCGCACGATACGGCCGACGCACGGCTCGTCGAGGTGTTGACGAGCGAGGCGCCGTCGGCGATCCACTGGCTCGAGGAGCTCGGGGTCGAGTTCACGCGCGAGGGCTCGCGCTACCGCCTCGCCCGCTGCGGCGGCGCGAGCGCGAAGCGCCTGCTGCAGGTCGGCGACCGCACCGGGCACGCGATCACCAAGCAGCTCCGCGACGCGTGGGAGGCCGGCTCCGGCACGAGCCTCACGAACGCGCCGCTGCGCGACCTCGTGCCTGCCGACGGACGCTGGGAGGCCCGCGTCGGCCAGCACCGTGTCGAGGCGGGCACCGTCGTGCTCGCCGCGGGCGGCCGCTGCTACGCCGAGGCCGAGCAACGCAACGAGCTCTCGACGAATCACCCGAACGCCACCGGGGAGGTGACGAAGATCGCGCTCGCGCTCGGCGCCGAGGCACGCGACCTCGACGCGCTCCAGTACCACCCGAACGGCGGCGCGTGGCCGCCGAACATGCAGGGCTACTCGATCCCCGAGACGACGCGCGCGTACGGCGCCGTGCTGCTGAACGCGGACGGCGAGGAGTTCATCGATTCGCTCGGCCCCCGCGACACGGTCAGCCAGGCGATCTTCGGCGAGGTCGAGCAGGGCCGGGGCGTGGACACGCCCGACGGCCGCCCGGCCGTGTACCTCGACACGAGGCGCATCTCCGCCGCCGACGCCGAGGTGTCGCTGCCGTACATGCTCCGCCGCTACCGCGGCGCGGGCATCGACCCGCTGCGGCAGAAGATCCTCACCTACCCCGTCCTGCACTACCAGAACGGCGGCGTCGTGATCGACACCGACGCGGCCACGACGCTCGAGGGGGTCTACGCGTGCGGCGAGATCGCCGGCGGCACGCACGGACGCAACCGCATGATGGGCAACTCGTTGCTCGAGTGCGTGGTCTTCGGCCGCCGCGCGGGCAGGGCCGCGCTCGAGAAGGCAGTCGCGTGAACGCTGTGGCGACCGATCTGGAGGGGGTCGTCGAGGACGCGGCCGCGCGCCTCTACGTGTGGGCGCTGAAGGACATCCCGCAGGATCTGCGCGACGCGCTGGCCGCGGCGCGCGAGCGGGAGACGAGCGTCCCGGGCAGGCGGGTGCTGGAGACGATCCACCGCAACGTCCAGGTCGCGGACGGCCAGGACAACCTCGTCTGCCAGGACACCGGGATCGCGGTCTACAGCTGTCGCGTCGGCGAGCGCTTCCCGCTGCATCCGGCGCGCATCTACGACGCCCTGCGGGCCGGCACCGCGCGCGCGACGGTCGAGCATCCGCTGCGCTCGAACGCGGTGCACGCGATCAGCCGCGAGAGCACGGGCCCGAACGTCGGCTTCCGGCTGCCGATCGTGCACTGGGAGTTCGTCCCCGACTGGGACGGCC
>JBOGZX010000417.1:0-5421 GCA_050697615.1 Gaiellaceae bacterium | reverse complement strand
GATCAGACATCTCGCGCGCACCGAGGTGCGCGAGGTCGAGGAGCCGTTCATACAGGGCATGAAGGGCTCCTCCGCGATGCCGCACAAACGTAATCCGAAGGTGGCCGAGCGGATCTCGGGCCTGGCGCGAGTGGTTCGCGCCGCCGCCGCCGTTGGGCTGGAGAACATGCCGCTGTGGCACGAGCGCGACATCTCGCACTCCTCCGCCGAGCGGGTCGTGCTGCCGGACTCGTTCCTCGCGCTCGACTACATGCTCGACCGGTTCACCTGGATCGTCGACGGCCTTGCCGTCTATCCGGAGCGAATGGAGCGGAACCTCTGGGGATCGCACGGGCTGTTCTTCTCGCACCGGCTACTCCTTGCGCTCGTCGAAGGCGGGCTCGATCGCGCCGAGGCCTACCGGCTCGTGCAGCGTCAGGCGATGCGAGCCTGGGACGAGGAGCGGGACTTCAGGGACCTCGTCCGGGCAGACGACGAGATTGCCGCGCGTCTCGACGCGGCGGCGCTCGACGACGTCTTCGACCTCGACGCGACGATCGCGAACCTCGACAGCGCGTTCGACCGGCTCGACCGTCTCACACCCAAGGAGGACCCCATCCATGCCTGAGACCGCTCTGCACGTCGGCAGCGGGAAGGTACGCGAGCTCTACGCCCTCGACGACGACCGCCTGCTGCTCGTCGCAAGCGACCGCATCTCCACATTCGACGTCATCCTGCCGACCGAGATCCCGGACAAGGGCCGGGTGCTCACCGCCCTCGCCGGCTACTGGTTCGCCCGCACGCGCGAGCTCGTACCGAATCACCTGCTCGCCCTGCGCGACGACGGGCGCTCGACCGAGTGCAGGCGGCTGAAGATGCTGCCGGTCGAGTGCGTGATCCGCGGCTACCTGTCCGGCTCGGGGTGGAAGGACTACAGGGCGACGGGCGCGGTCTGCGGTCACCTTCTGCCCGAGGGGCTCGTCGAGTCGGAGCGACTGCCGCAGCCGATCTTCACGCCGGCGACCAAGGCCGAGAGCGGCCATGACGAGAACATCGACCGCGACGCCGCCGCCGCGCTCGTGGGCGAGGAGCGTCTCGCGGAGGTCGAGCGGATCGCGCTGGAGCTGTACTCCTTCGTCGCCGACCATGCCCGCGAGCGCGGGATCATCCTCGCCGACACGAAGCTGGAGTTCGGGCTCGACGACCGCGACCGCCTCGTGCTCGGCGACGAGGCGTTCACGCCGGACTCCTCCCGGTTCTGGCCCGCGGACGAATACCGGCCCGGAGGCACCCCGCCCTCCTTCGACAAGCAGTTCGTTCGCGACTACTGCGAGTCGCTCGGCTGGGACAAGACGGCGCCCGGGCCGGAGCTGCCCGACGACGTCGTGTCGGGGACGCGGGCCCGGTACGTCGAGGCGTTCGAGCGACTGACGGGCATCGCCTTCACGGACTACCTGGCCGATCCGCGCGTGGTGCTCGCGTGAAGGCGACCGTGCTCGTGCGCCCGAAGCCGGGCATCCTCGACCCGCAGGGACAGGCCGTGCAGGCCTCGCTGCGCCATCTCGGGTTCGAGGTGGGCGAGGCGCGCGTCGGCCGGCTCGTGGACCTCGACGTGCAGACGGAGGACCGCGACGCGGCGCTCGCCCAACTCGACGAGATGTGCCGGCAGCTGCTCGCGAACCCCCTGATCGAGAGCTACGCGATCACGTTCGAACGCAGCGGCGAGCGGGGCGACGCGTGACGCAGCGCGAGGAGCGACGCCCGACGATCCCGGTGGTCGTCTTCCCGGGCTCGAACGACGACCGGGACGCGCAGCTCGCGCTCGAGAGCCTCGGCGCGCGGGCGCCGCGGATCTGGCACACCGAGGAAGCGCTCCCGGACGAGACGGCAGCAGTCGTCCTCCCCGGCGGGTTCTCGTACGGCGACTACCTGCGCTGCGGGGCGATCGCCCGCTTCTCGCCGGTGATGGGCGCCGTGATCCGGTTCGCGGACGAGGGCGGGCTCGTGCTCGGGATCTGCAACGGATTCCAGGTGCTGACCGAGGCCGGGCTGCTGCCAGGCGCGCTGCGCGCGAACGCGTCGCTGGCGTTCGTGTGCCGGGACGTCCCGCTCGTCGTGGAACACGCAGGTACGCCGTTCACCTCCCGCTGCGCGGACGGGCAGCGTCTGACGATCCCCGTGAAGCACGGCGACGGCTGCTGGTTCGCCGACGACGAGCTGCTCGCCGAGCTCGAGACGGCGGGGCAGGTCGCCCTGCGCTACGCAGACGACGCCAATCCGAACGGCTCGGTCGGCGGCGTGGCGGGCGTCTACAACCGGGACCGCAACGTGCTCGGGCTGATGCCGCACCCGGAGCACGCGGTCGATCCGCTGCTCGGCTCCGCCGACGGCGCGCTGCTGCTCGGCTCGCTGGTCGACGCGGCTCGATTGTCGCTCGCGGCAGCCGTCTAGGCGTTCGCCCCCTCCCCCAGACCGAGCGCCTCGGCCAGCGCCGGCTTCTTCGAGAGTGCGTCGCGGAGCCGTTCGACGTCGCGGGCCCGCAGGGTGACGGGCCCGCGGCGCGCGGCACCGCCGGTGGAGTACGCGAACCGGACGAGGCGCTCGCCGGCCGCGTCCTCGAGCAGCTCGACGATCGACGAGAACCGCTTCTCGCCCGCACGTTGTTGCAGGACGACGCGCTCGAGGACCGTCGCCCGGCCCCACGGCGTCGCCGACGTCGCAGCCGGCGAGCCGGCCGGCGAGCCGCTCGGCGAGCCACTCGACGAGCCGCCGGCCCGCCCGCCGGAGGTCACCGGCGAGCGAGAGGTTGTTCTGCCGTTGCTCATGTCGTCGAACGTAGCCGTCCAACTGCAACGGGTGGGAAACGTCTCTGTCACAAGTGTGTGACCAACCGTCCCCAGGCCGCGACCGTACCCGCCGCGCGCGCCTTCTCACGTTTGCGCCGCCGCCGCAGGGATCACGGTGAAGCAGATGGCCCGTGCCGCCGCCGTCCGTCTCGCGCTCGCCGCAGCGCTCGCGCTCGCCGTTGCGGCCGTCGACGCCGCGATCGCGCCCGCCCCTGCCGCCGCGGCGCCGCACGTGAAGTTCGGGATCACCGACGACGCCTGGCTGCAGGACGGGCCGGGGCCGCTGTCCTCTCGCGTCGCACGGCTCCAGTCGCTCGGCGCCCAGGTCGTGCGCTTCACGCTCGACTGGAATCGCATCGCGACGACGGAGCCCGCCGTGCCGACGGACCCGCAGGACGCGGCTTACGACTGGAGCGACGCCGACACCGTCCTGAACGCCCTGCACGCGAGCGGGATGACCGTCGTGCTGCAGCTGAACGGCACTCCGGCCTGGGCGAACGGCGGCCTGCCGCCCAACTACGCGCCGACGTCGCCCACGTCGTTCCGCGACTTCGCGACAGCCGCCGCGACGCGCTACCCGTGGGTCAAGCGCTGGCTGATCTGGAACGAGCCGAATCAGGTGCGCTGGCTCCGGCCGACCAGCCCCGCCGTCTACACCGCCCGTCTGCTCGATCCCGCCTACGAGGCGATTCACGAGGCGATCCCCGGCGCCCAGGTCGCGGGCGGCGGCACGGCGCCCCGCGGCGCGACCGGGGGTGTGTCGCCGGTCGCGTGGATCGCCGGCATGCACCGCGCGCACGCACGGCTCGATGCGTACGCCCACAATCCGTATCCGCTCGACCCGAGGCGCGAGTCGCCGTTCCGCGGCACGTGCACGAAGTGCATGACGATCACGATGGCGTCTCTCGGCCGGCTCGTCTCCCGCGTCGCCCGCTTCTGGAAGCACGCACGCATCTGGCTGACGGAGTACGGCTACCAGACGAACCCTCCGGATCGGCTGCTCGGCGTCTCGTACGCGCTCCAGGCGCGCTACCTGAGCGACGCCGACTACGTCGCGTTCCGAACGCCCCGCGTCGACCTCCTGATCCACTTCCTCTACAAGGACGAGCCGAACGTCGCCCGCTTCCAGAGTGGCCTGGTGACGCTCGGCAACCGCGTCAAGCCGGCGCTGGCGGCGTTCGGCCTGCCGCTCGCGGAGACGGCGCGCAGCGGCACGCGCACATCGCTCTGGGGCCAGTTCCGCGCGCCCGGGACCGGCTCGTCCGCGCGCATCGAACGTCGCGAGCGCGGCGGCTGGCGAACGGTGGCGACCGTCCGTGCCGGAGCCGGTCGCTTCTTCCGCTGGCGGGGGACGCTGCCGCGCAGGAGCGTCGTCCGGCTGCAGGCAGGGAGGGCCATCGGAGCCCCCCTCACGATCACGTAGCGTAGGCCAGCGCGAGCAGCTTCGCGACGGTGTTCCAGTTGCGCGCGGTCATGGCGACGCCGAGCGTGTCCCGAGCGAGGAGCTTCGCGAGCGCGGAGCCCTGCACGCCGTGCGGGTGCCATGCGTAGAGCTCGCGCCCCCTGACGACGAAGCTCTCCGGTGCGACGTCGAACGTCGACAGCTCCCGTATGCGCTTCGAAGCGGGCTCGTGCTCGAGCAGGTAGACCAACTAGGGGGACGGATTCACGGCCGCTCTGCCCATGCGTGCGCACGCGCTCGAAGCCCAGGCCCGCGAGCAGATCACGCAGGTCCGCCATACCGACCCGGCAGTGGCGCCCGACGTTGACGCCGCGCAGGAAGACGACCCGATTCGCCGCGGGCCAAAGCTAGATGGTCGATTCCGGATTGTCGTGCCTGCGGGGAGGGCATGCACCAAGCAGCGGGTTCGAATCGAACGGCATCAAGGCCGGTGGGCCCTGCCGTCGCTCGAGGCGAAGGCGATGCGCCGTGTGCAGGCCCCCATCCGCAGGTGCGTAAAATTCGGAGTCAATCGACACGTAACCGCCGGGCGTACGATCCGTCGAGGTGCGAGATCCTCCGCTGGATCCGATCGAGGTGGCGTCGCGTGACGAGCTCGGCGCACTGCAGCTCGAGCGGATGCGATGGACGCTCCGCCACGCCTACGAGAACGTCCCGCTCTACCGGGCGCGCTTCGACGAGGCCGGCGTCCGTCCCGACGACTGCCGCAGCCTCGACGACCTCCGCCGCTTCCCGTTCACGGTGAAGGACGACCTGCGCCGCACCTATCCCTTCGGCATGTTCGCCGTGCCTCCCGAGCAGGTGGCGCGAATCCATGCGTCGAGCGGCACCACGGGCAGACCGACCGTCGTCGGCTACACCCAGCAGGACGTCGAGAACTGGGCCGACCTCGTCGCCCGCTCGATCCGTGCCGCGGGCGGCCGCGCAGGTGACCGCGTCCACGTCGCCTACGGCTACGGCCTGTTCACCGGCGGCCTCGGCCTCCACTACGGCGCCGAACGGCTCGGGTGCACTGTCGTCCCGGCGTCGGGTGGCAACACGCCGCGCCAGGCTCAGCTGCTCGAGGACCTCGGCGCCGAGATCCTCTGCTGCACGCCGAGCTACGCGCTGGCGATCGCCGACCACGTCTCGGAG
>JBOGZX010000416.1:0-2978 GCA_050697615.1 Gaiellaceae bacterium | reverse complement strand
CCGGCGTAGCCCTGCACGTCGTTCTCGTCCTTCGATCCGAGCACGAACGGGTCGACGACCGCGCCGGGGGACGACGAGAGCACGGAGACGCCGAAGTTCACGACCGGCTCGTTGATGTCGTACGAGTACAGGTGCTCGGCGCCGTCCTCATTCATCGGCGCGCCCGTGTAGCTCGGCGGCGGGCCGAACGGCTCCGACGGGCAGCAGTAGACCGAGACGCGGTTCGTGCCCGACGCGGTGTCGCCCGTCTGCAGCTTCTTCAGCGGCGTCACCGGCGCGCCCCGGAGCGCGGGCCGCTCGACGAGGAACGCGTACGGCACCCGACGCTGGACGCCGTCGCCGCTCAGCACGACGAAGCCGTAGTTCTCGCCGGGGGCCGCGTCCGCGGCGGCGCGCACGACGACGGGGATCGCGACGTCGCCGCCCGGCTGAATCGCGGCGAGACCCGGCACGTCGATCACCACGCCGGCGGTCTGCGACTGGGGGGCGACCGAGACGGTCCAGTTGCCGGCGCCGTCGCCGGCGTCGGACGCGGTCAGGAGCAGCGAGCTTCGCTGCGCGCCGGTCGACACGTCGACGTGCCCGAAGGAGAGCGACTGCGGGTCGGTGAAGATCTTCGGGTCGGTGCCCGCCAGCACGTCGGTGAGCCCTGCGCCCTCGAGCAGCACGGGCGCCTCCTGCGTGCGCGCGGTGTCGCCCCAGGCGGGCGCCGCGGTCGACATCAGGGCCGACTTCACCTGCCACGCCGACCAGCTGGGATGCTGCTGCAGGAGCAGCGCGGCCGCGCCGGCGACGTGCGGGGTCGCCATCGACGTGCCCGCGAAGACCGAGAAGGTGGAGCCGGTCGTGGCGGGTGGGGTCGACGAGAGCACGTCGAGCCCCGGCGCGGAGATGTCGGGCTTGAGCAGGCCGCCGAAGTCGGTCGGGCCGGCAGAGGAGAAGCTCGTGATCACGCCGCTGCGGTTCGTCGGGATGTCGCGGATGTCGGAGGAGACGCGGATCGTCGCGCGGCCGCCGTTCGCCTCCGCGTACGCGCGCAGGTGTGCGCCGTCGAGGTCGGCGATCATCCCGGCCGGGATCGGCAGCGGGATCGGGATCTGGTTTGCCTCGCCGGCGCGGTTGTCGATCAGCACGATGCCGATGGCGCCCGCGTTCTGTGCGCGCTCCGCCTTCGAGACGAAGGTGCAGGTGCCGCGCGAGACCAGCGCGATAGCGCCCTTCAACGAGCCCTTCGGCAGCGTGCCGTTGCCGTTGTTCGGATCGGTCGGGGAGCCGCAGAGATGCGTCTCGACCGGTTTGCCGTCGGTGCCCATGACGCTCGAGACGTCGACGATCGTCTGGTCGAGCGTTGCCCAGCCGCCGGGCAGTCGCTTGCCGCCGGCGTTCTGGATCGGCACCGCACCGAGCGACGGCGGCCCGCCGACGACGTCGAGGGCCGGAGCGAAGACGTGCGAGTTCGAGACGGCCGCCACCGTGATTGCATCCGGAGCCGTTCCGGGCGACCCGGCGGTGCCGAGGCCGAAGTCGTCGCGGTCGTTGCCGGCGGCGATCACCGGCACGACGCCCGCGAGCGCCGTGTTGTGCACGGCCTCGTACATCGCGTCGTTGGCCGGGTCGGTCTGCGGTCCGCCTCCCGAGAAGTTGATCACGTTCATCCCGTCGGCGACCGCCGCCTCGAACGCCTCGACGATCTCCGGTGTGTCCGCCTCGTGGCCGAGCGGCGTCGGGATCGTGAAGACGCGGTAGTTTCCGATCCACGCCTTCGGCGCGACGCCGGAGAGGTCGGCCGTGGCGGGGTGGTCAGGCCCGGCGGGGGCGTTCGTGTCCTCGTCGCCGGCGGCGATGCCGGCGACGTGCGTCCCGTGGGGCTCGGTGTTGTCGAAGGCCTTGTTGCTGCGCGCGTCGCGCACCGGGCCGGGGAAGACGCGCGCGACGATCACCTTGGGCGTCGTGTCCTTCGTGTCGCCTTTCGGGAACCCGGGCGGGTAGGAGTAGCCGGCTGGGCTCAGGAACGGGTTGGTCCGGTCGACGCCCGTGTCGACGACCCCGATCTTCATCCCCTGGCCCTTGTCGCCGGTCGCCGACTCGAGCTCGGTCGCCTGGATCACGGAGGGGCCGCGATCCATCGTCGCGAAGTAGCTGAGGCTCGGGTAGATCTTGTCGACCGAGCGGAGCCCGAGCAGGGTCGGCAGCGACCGCGCAGGCAGCTGCACGGCGAAGCCGTCGATCAGGATCGAGAAGTGCTCCTGGATGCGCGCCCGCGGGATCGCCGCCCGCACCTGCGCGACGGCGGCGGTCTGCAGGCTTGCGAGGTGGGCGAGGTAGGCGCGTGAGGTTGCGTCGTGCACGTCCAGACGCTGCGTGTGGGTTCCGAAGGCGAGCGTGCGGCCGGTGTTCCAGGCCGCGAGGGGCGGGGCGGAGAGCCGTACGATCACCCGGGTCAGGCCCCGTGTCGCGGCCGGCGGCACCGTGACGACCCCGGCGCGGACGCGGGGGAGCGCGGTCTCGCCTGTCGGCCGCCGGATCGGTGTCAGCGCGGCGGATGCGGATGCCGCCGCCGCCAGCCCGACGACTGCCGACACGAGAAGGAGGCGGCGCAAGGTGCCGCAGCGTAGCCGATGAGGGTAGAGTCGGCGCCCGATGTTCCAGGGAAAGCGGGCACTCGTCCTCGGCGTGGCGAACAAGCGCTCGATTGCCTGGGCGATCGCGAGGCGGCTGGCCGACGGCGGCGCGCAGCTGGCCTTCACGTTCCAGGGCGAGCGGATCGAGAAGAACGTCCGCGCGCTGGCGGACTCCGTGTCGAGCCCGCTCGTCACCGAGCTCGACGTGCGCGACGACGGCGCGGTCGCGAGGGTGTTCGGCGAGGTGGGTGAGGTGTTCGGGGGGAAGCTCGACATCCTGGTTCACTCCGTTGCGTTCGCGGCCGCCGAGGATCTCGAGGGCCGCTTCACCGATACGCCGCGCGACCGCTTTTGGAT
>JBOGZX010000415.1:0-3085 GCA_050697615.1 Gaiellaceae bacterium | reverse complement strand
CCGCAGCAGCGCCCGGACACGCGACCGGAACTCGCGGATCGAGAACGGCTTGGTGATGTAGTCGTCGGCGCCGAGCTCCAGGCCGATCACCTTGTCGAGCTCGTCGTCGCGAGCCGTCAGCATGATGATCGGCACCGAGCTCCTGGCGCGGAGTTGCTTGCAGACCTCGAGGCCGTCGAGCTTCGGCAGCATGATGTCGAGCACGACGAGGTCGACCGGCTGGGCTGCGAACTGTCGCAGCGCCTCCTCGCCGTCGGCCGCTTGCACGACCGCGTACCCGTCGCGTTCCAGCGGGAACGCGAGCACCTTGCGGACGGAGTCCTCGTCGTCGACCAGCAGGATCGTGGGAGAGGCGTCGGGCATGGCAAGAAGCGGGCGGAAGCACTCGGCGCCTGCCTGCGAGCGGCTGCGCTTCCTACTATAGCCCTCGATGTCTGCGATTCCCGGCCACGCGAGGCGCCGGCGGCCGAGGCGTGGCTCGCTCGAGCGGCCGGTGAACGGCCGCCTGTACCGCACCGCGTTCCTCGTCGTCTCGCTGCCGCTCCTGATCCTCGCGTTCAGCGTCAGCCGGCCGGTCGCCCTGCCCGCGCCCGTCCTGCCGCCGAACTTCGACGGCTCCGCCGCCGAGACGCTGGCCGCCGACTTCGCCGGGCACTTCCCGGACCGGGCCCCGGGGGGTCCCGGCTCGCTCCGGGCCGCGCAGTGGTTCCGGGACCAGATCCGGCCGTACGGACTGCCGGTCTCGTCCGACACGTGGAGCGCGCGCGTTCCGGGGCTCGGCCGGGTCCGGCTGCAGAACCTCTGGGCGGTCGCCGCCGGACAGTCGAGCGACGCGATCGTCGTCATGGCCCACCGCGACGACTCCGGCGCCGGGCCGGGAGCGAACGACAACGCGTAGGGCACCGCGGCGCTGATCGAGCTGGCACGCGGCTACGCCCAGGCCGGGACGCCGGCGGCGCAGCGCGTGCGGCCGGCGCACACGGTCGTCTTCCTCTCCACCGACGGCGGGTCGTTCGGCAACCTCGGCGCGGCGCGATTCGCCCACTCGATGCCGTTCCACGTCGTCGCCGCGATCAATCTGGCGGCGATCGCCGGCCGCGGGCCGCCGCGAATCGTGATCGCCGGGGACACCCCGCGGTCGCCGGCCGCGTCGCTCGTCGAGACGGCGGCGAGGCGGGTGCTCGAGCAGACGACGCTCCGGCCACGGCGCGCGAGCCTCGGCGCGCAGCTGCTCGACCTGGGGTTCCCGCTCACCCTCTACGCACAAGGCCCGCTGATCGCCGCCGGCGTCCCGGCGCTGACCCTGACCTCGGCGGGGGAGCGACCGCCCGAGGCCTTCTCCGACCAGGTCTCGCAGCTCGACGGCGCCCGCCTCGCGGGGATCGGGCGGGCGGCGCAGGAGCTGATCGGGTCGCTCGACCAGGGCCTCGAGCTCACCCAGGGCACCACGAGCTTCATCTGGGCCGGCGACCGGATCATCCGCGGCTGGGCGCTCGAGCTCCTCCTCTTCGCGCTGCTGATCCCGTTCTTCGTCGGCTCCGTCGACCTCTTCGCCCACTGCCGCCGCAGACACATTCCGCTCCTGCCCGCCGCGCGCAGCCTCCGCACCAGGCTCGGCGTCTGGCTCTTCGTCGGACTGGCGTTCTACGCGTTCCGCGCGGTCGGCGCATGGCCCGGCGGCGTCGACCGGCCGCCGAGCCCGGACGGCGCGGCGGCGGGAGACTGGCCCGTGCTCGCGCTGATCGGGCTCGGCGCGGTCGCCCTCGCCGGCTGGATCGTCGGACGCCAGCGGCTCGTCCCTCGGCGTCCCGTCGGCTCCGACGAGCAGCTCGCGGGCGAGACGGTCGGCCTGCTGGCCCTCGGCGTCGTCTCGTTGCTTACCTTGGCAACGAATCCCTACGCTTTGATCTTCGTGCTGCCCGCCCTGCACGCGTGGCTGTGGCTCCCGCAGGTCCGCAGCGGGCCCGGCATCGGGCGCGTCCTCGTCTTCGCCGTGGGGCTCGCCGGGCCGGCCGTCCTCGTCTGGTCACTGGCCCTCCGGTACGGGCTCGGCCTGGATGCGCCGTGGTATCTCGTGGAGCTCGCGGTGGTAGGCTACGTCCGGGTGTCGGCCGTCGTGATCACGCTGGCGGGCGCCGCGTGTGGCGCTCAGCTCGCCGCGGTCGCAGCCGGCCGCTACGCGCCGTATCCGGAGGCCGGCGAGCGGCCCGCACGAGGACCTCTGCGGGAGCTCGTTCGCACGATCGTGCTCGCGACCCGCCGGCGCCGCGACGTGGTCGACGCGCGACGGAGGGCGGTCGGAGGATGAGGCGCCTCGCCAAGATCTCCGGCACGGTGCTGATCGCGGCAGGCGTGCTCGGGCTCGCCTGGGTGATCGTCGTCTGGCGGTGGGAGGATCCCTTCACCGCCATCTACACGCATTTCCAGCAGGCCCGGCTGACCCGGACCTACGAGAAGCGGGTCGCGGCGTTCGCACCCCCCGTGCTCGCCCACCGCGACCTCGCCTCGGTCGAGCAGAAGGTCGCCGGCGAGGCGGCCGCCTACGGACGCACGCTGCACACCGGCGACCCGGTCGGCCGCCTGAAGATCGGCAGGATCGGGCTGAGCATGATGGTCGTGCAGGGAACCGACGACAGCACGCTCAAGAAGGGCCCGGGCCACTACGAGCCGAGCGGACTTCCCGGCGGGGGACATCTGATCTACGTCGCCGGTCACCGGACCACGTACCTCGCGCCGTTCGCCTACATCAACAACATCCGCGTCGGAGACTACGTGTCGTTCCAGGTGCCGTACGGAACGTTCACCTACCGTGTGACGCGCCACTACGTCGTCGCCGACACCGCCCTCGGAGAGCTCCGCGACCACGGCGTCGAGCTGCTGCGGCTCCAGGCGTGCCATCCTCGCTTCTTCGCCACGCACCGTTACATCGTCGATGCGAAGCTCGTCTCCGTGGCACCTCGCGGGGGGCCTGTGTACGCCCCAAGAGGAGCGGTGGCGGCGGCTCCTACGCGATCCTGAGATAGCGGACGGGGGCGCCGGCCGCCAGCTCGCCGCGGCCCCTCGGCACGAGCACGAGCGCGTCGGC
>JBOGZX010000414.1:0-7902 GCA_050697615.1 Gaiellaceae bacterium | reverse complement strand
GGTCGCGCCCGAACAGGAGGTCACGCACCGGCGGCAGCCCCCGCCGCGACGCCTGCGAGCACGACGCCGACCGCCGCGCGCGAGCGGCCTGACGGCGCCTCGGTCTTCTCCGGCCCCTCACGGAGATCCAGGGATCCACCGTCCGCACGAGCTACGTCTCCGGCGTCCTCACGAACCTGGCGCGCGAAGGGACTCGCCGGCTGACGGGCCGGGGCGACCGCAAGCATTCGCTCACGTTCCTGTTTGCGACCTGGGTCGCCTACATCGCGGGTGCGACGCTCGGCAGCTTCGGGCGGAAGGAGTTCTCGCTCTGGGCACTCGCGATTCCCACGGGCGCCCTCGTCGCGTCGGCCGCAGTCGCCTACCACCGGCGGATCTGACGCGGGCCTGCCAATAGCTCTGTCTCAGAGCTATTATCCGGGATGTGACGGAGATCCCGCAGCCGCAGCGCAGCGTGTCGGAGGAGATCGCCGCCGAGCTGCTGCGGGCGACCGGCTCGATCAGGCGCACCAGCCGCCGCCGCAGCACGCGGCCGGTGGAGCTCGCGGCCCTGACCGGCACCCAGCTCGAGCTGGCGCGGCTGGTCCGCCGCCGGCCGGGGATCTCGGTCACCGACGCGGCCCGCGAGCTGCGGCTCGCGGCGAACACCGTCAGCACGCTCGTCCGAGAGCTGACCGATCGCCGGATCGTGGTGCGCCGCGTGGACGCCGACGACCGCCGGATCGCGCGGCTCAAGCTGTCGGAGGACATCCGGCGCAAGATCGACGACTGGCGGGACCGGCGCGTGGTCGCACTCGGCGCCGCGGTCGAGGCGCTGCCGGCCGCCGATCGACGGCGACTCGCCGGCGCGCTGCCGCTCCTCGCACGGCTGGTCGAGCACCTCGACGAGCAGGAGGCGAGCCGGTGAGCGACGTAGGCTCGACGGAGTCGCCGAGGAGCGGTGGGGCCGGCTTTGCCGGCCGCGGAGCGGGGGACAGCGTCGGGGCGGCACTGCAGTGCAGGGGTCTTCGGCACCGCTTCGGCGAGTACTCGGCGGTCGACGGGATCGACCTCACCGTCCGGCGCGGAGAGGTCTTCGGCCTGCTCGGGCCGAACGGCGCCGGCAAGACGACCACGATCAGAATCCTCAACACGCTGCTGCCGCTGCAGGAAGGAAGCGTCGAAGTGCTGGGCCACGACGTCCGACGGGCGCCGATGGAGATCCGGCGACTGCTCGGGTACGTGCCGCAGCAGCTCTCGATCGAGGCGGCGCTGACGGGACGCGAGAACGTCAGCTGGTTCGCCCGCCTGTTCGACGTGCCGCGCCGGGAACGGAAGCAGCGCGTCGCGGCCGCGCTCGACACGATGGGCCTCACCGATTCCGCCGACCGCCTCGCCGGCACCTACTCGGGGGGCATGGTCCGCCGGCTCGAGCTGGCGCAGGCGCTCGTCAACCGCCCCACGCTGCTGATCCTCGACGAGCCGACGGTGGGCCTCGACCCGGTCGCCCGTGACGGAGTCTGGCAGCGGGTCGACGAGCTCCGGCAGGCGACCGGCATGACCGTACTGCTGACGACCCATTACATGGAGGAGGCCGACGCGCTCTGCGACCGTGTCGCGCTGATGCACCTCGGGCAGGTCCGCGCCGAAGGCGCGCCGGAACGTCTGAAAGACGATCTCGCGCCCGGCTCGACGCTCGAGGACGTCTTCCGGCATTTCACCGGCAACACGCTCGCCGACGACGACGGAGCGAGAGGAAGCCTCCGTGCGGTTCGCAGCTCTCGACGGACGGCCCGGCGTGTCGGCTGAAGCGTCGTTCCACCGCGGCGGCGCCTGGCGGCCGTTCCCCTCGCGGGTCGTCACCTTCTGCCTCGTCGAGCTGCAAAAGCTGCGGCACGATCGCACCGAGCTCTTCACACGCGCGGTCCAGCCCGTCCTCTGGCTGCTCGTCTTCGGCGAGACGTTCAACCGGCTGCACGCCATCCCCACCGGCCACCTGCCGTACCTCGACTTTCTGGCGCCGGGGATCATCGCCCAGTCCGGCCTCTTCATCGCGATCTTCTACGGCATCCAGATCATCTGGGAACGCGACGCCGGCATCCTCACGAAGCTGCTCGTCACCCCCACCCCGCGCTCGGCGCTGATCCTCGGCAAGTCGTTCGCGGCCGGGATCCGTTCGCTCGCGCAGGTGATCGTCGTGCTCGTGCTCTCCGTGATCCTCGGCGTCTCGCTCACCTCGAACCCGCTGCGCATCCTCGGCTCGCTGGCGATCGTGATGCTCGCCGCGGCCTTCTTCTCCTGCCTGTCCATGACGATCGCAGGCGTCGTCCTGAAGCGCGACCGGTTGATGGGCATCGGGCAGATGATCACGATGCCGCTCTTCTTCGCTTCGAACGCGCTCTATCCGGTGAGCATCATGCCGCGCTGGCTCCGTGACCTCAGCAAGGTGAACCCGCTCAGCTACGAGGTCGACGCCCTGCGCGGGATGCTCGTCGGCTCCCACTCGCACGTCGGACTCGACTTCGCCGTGCTCGCCGCGGCCGTCCTCGTCGGCGTCGTCACCGCCTCGTCGCTCGTCAACCGCCTCGCGCGCTGACCCGATGTGCAGGCGGCCCCCGTCGCGGGTACGCGCGGACCGTGAATGCACGAAGCCTGAACCGGAGCGGCGTTCGTAGCTGGGTGCTCGTCTTCGACACGGGAGACGAGGCGATGGCCGAGCTCCGGCGGTTCGCGCGCACCGAGTCGCTCTCGGCGGCGCAGTTCACCGGGATCGGCGCGTTCAGCCGCCTCGTCGGCGGCTACTTCGACTGGGAGCGCAAGGACTACCTGCGGATTCCGATCGACGAGCAGGTCGAGGTGCTCGCCCTCACGGGCGACGTCGCGCTGGACGGCAGCGAGCCGGCGGTTCACGCGCACGTCGTGGTCGGCCGGCGGGACGGCAGCACCGCCGGCGGGCATCTGCTCGAAGGCCACGTCCGTCCGACGCTCGAGCTGGTCGTGACGGAGTCGCCCGTCGAGCTCCGCAAGTCGTACGACCCCCGGAGCGGGCTGATGTTGATCGACGCCGCCCCCGAGCCGGCCGGGGAGGCGGCGCTGCCGCGCGTGCCGGAGGAGAGCCTGGCCGGACGGCAGGCCCGGCGCGTGGTCGAGCACGAGCAGGTGCCGCGCTCGAGCAGCGAGGAGGGCGGCGGGGCGCGGTAGACGCTAGAGCGCGTCGGCCTGGAGACGCTCGGAGAGCGCCTTCAGGAGGCTCGCGTGGACGGAGGGGATCTCCTTCGCGACGCGATGGAACGCCCGGTCGGTCAGCACGAGCACGGACGCGGGCTCGGTGGTGGTGACGGTCGCCGTCCGCGGCGAGCCGGTGAGGAGGGCGATCTCGCCGACGAAGTCGCCGGCCCCGAGACGGTTGATCGTGCGGCCGTTCTTCGTCACCTTCGCCGCGCCGGCGACGATCAGCATGAACTCACGCCCGGGCTCGCCCTCGCGGCAGAGGTCCTTCTTCTCCGGCAGGGCGAGCTCGTCCGCCTGCGTCGCGAGGGCGGAGAGCTCTCGCTTCGTGCAGCGCGAGAAGAGCGGGACGCTCTTGATCAGCTGTTCTTTCCTGGACTTGCGCAGCGGCATCTATTGGTGCAGCTGCTCGAGCTCGCGCGTGCGCTTGGCCATCGCCTCGAGCAACGGCCACGCGATCGAGGCGTTCGTCTCGACGAGCGGACGGAACTGCCAGGAGGTGAGGCCGTAGCTCTTGCCGTCGCGCGTTGCGGTGATCGTCGCCGTGCGGGTGCCGCCGTCGATCAGCGCCACCTCGCCGAAGTAGTCGCCGGGGCCGAGCGTGCGGCGATTCTGCCCGTCGACGGTCACCTTCGCCTCCCCGGACTCGATCACGAAGAAGCCGGCGCCGCCGCTTCCCTCGGCCGTCAGCTCCTGTCCGGCGCTGAACGTCCGCTCGGTGAAGGTCGACGAGAGCGACCTGAACTCGCGATCGGACAGCCCCTGGAACAGGGGCACCTTCTTCAGCAGATCGACGGGCGCGGCCACCGGCGTCATCCTAGACCAAAGATCCGCGCGGACAAAATCACGGAAGCTGGATCTCGAGGCCCTCGTGCCCGAGTGCGAGATGCTCGCAGTCGGACGATGCGCTCGCCGTCTCGAGCATCTCCTCCAGGCGGCCGTCGCCGTGCGTCGGGTCGTGGTGGAACATCACTGCACGGCGCGGCCGGGCCGTGCCCAGGTACGCGCTGAAGTCGGAGAGCGAGCAGTGACCCCAGCCCGTTCGGGACGCGTATTCCGAGTCGGTGTACTGGGCGTCGTGGAACAGCAGATCGGCTCCGGCGGCGACCGTCATCCCTGCCTCGGGGTCGAGGCCAGGCTCGTTATCGGGCACGTACGCGATCGACGCACCGTTCTGGCTCACCCGGTAGCCGACCGTCGGGCCCGGATGCGAGACGGGCGCGGAGGCGATACGGAGGCCGTCGAGCTCCCAGGCGTCGTCCCAGATCTCCGTGAACTCGACCTGCGCGGGGATCCGGTCGAACGGGACGGGAAAGAACGGTGGCGACAGCCAGGTCGAGATGTGCTCCTCGAGCGACGTCCCGTCGGGACGAGGGCCCCAGATCCGGACGGTGCACTCCGGGTCGAAGAGCGGCTGGAAGAACCCGATTCCCTCGATGTGGTCGAGATGCACGTGCGTGAGCAGCAGGTCGAGCTCCCTGACAGGCGCAGCTGCGAGCGAGAGCCCGAGCGAGCGGATGCCCGTGCCGGCGTCGAGCACGATCAGCGAGCCGTCGGGCGGGCGGACCTCGACGCAGCTCGTGTTCCCGCCGTAACGGACGGTCGCTGGTCCGGGTGTGGCGAGGGAGCCTCTGCATCCCCAGACTCTGGCGCGCACGGCGGTGAACCCTAGACGATCCGCCTGTCGGGGGACCTCACCCGGCGGGGGCGGCGCCGACCCGCGCGAACACGAGCTCCTCGGCACCGGCACGTGACCGGGTATGACCGCCGACGGCCGCGAGGAAGTCGCTCCGCTCGAGGGCCCACATCGCCGCGCCCCCGGCGGCGCGCACCGTCGCCGTACGCGGCACGTCCCGCAGCAGCGCGATCTCGCCGACGAACGACGGCGCGGTCTCGATCTTGATCCCGTCCGGCAGCAGGATCTCGAGCGCGCCGCGGTCGAGGACGTAGAAACGGTCGCCGATGTCGCCGGCCTCGAAGAGCGTGGCCCCGGCGGGGAGCTCGACGCGCACGACCCGCCCGGCGAGGAACTCGATCGTCTGCAGCGGGAGCGGGGCGAGGAACGGCACGGTGCGCAGCGCGTCGATCTGCGCCTGCGGGACGCGTGCCGAGTCGTCGATCGCCGAGAGGCTGCGCCAGCAGACGACCGCGAGCACGGGCAGCACGGCGCCCACGGCGAAGAGCGTGCCACGCACGCCGACGACCGCGATCAGCCCAGGCGCCACGAGCGCGCCGGCGGCCATCGCCGCGACGACCGCGCTCTCGAGGACGCCGAAGACGCGGCCGGCAACCTCGGACCGTGCCGCCCGCTGGATCAACGTCATCGAGGAGATGTCGACCAGGCTGTTGCCGACGCCCAGGATGCCGAGCGAGAGCGCCGCGACATACGCGTCGGGAACCGCCCCGACGAGGGCGAGCGGCGCCCCGAAGAGCACGAGCCCGAGTGCGAGATCGCTTGCGAGCCTCGCGCGCGCGACGAGCCCGAGCGCGACCCCGGCGCCGACGACGGCGCCGATCCCGCAGGCCGCCTGGAGCAACCCGACGCCGGAGTTCCCGATGTCGAGCAGCCGGAGCGCGGTCGCGACGATCAGCACGCCGAGCGCGCCGGCGGCGAAGCACTGCGCGCCGTACAGCCCGATCAGGAGGCGGAGCCGCGGCTCGGCGCCGATCGCCCGGAACCCCGCGACGAGCTCGTGCGGCTCCTTGCTCTCGGCCGGCTCGCCCGCCGTCTCTTCCGCGCGCTCGGCCGCCGGCGACGAGATGCGGACGACGAAGAGCGCGCTCCACGCGAAGGTCCCGGCGACGAGCGCGAAGGCGGTCGTGTAGCCGCCGAAGGCGAGCAGGAAGGCGCCGATCGCCGGTCCGGCGAACGCTCCGATGCTGTCGAACGAGCTCGAGGTGATGTTGGCGGCAGTCAGCTCCTGCGGCGAGCGGGCGAGTGTCGGCAGAAGCGACGACTCCGCGGGGCGGAAGACGGCGCCGAACACCGACACGGCCACGGCCAGCGCGTACACGATCAGGCTGGCTGCATGCGCGGACACCAGCGCTGCGCAGCCGGCGGCGAGCGCGAGCCGGGTGACGTCCGACGTGAGCATCACCCGTTCGCGGCGCACCTTGTCGGCGAACGAGGCCGCGAACGGCGCGACCGCCGCCGCGGCCGCCATCCGGACGGCGTTGACGACCCCGACCGCCGTTGCGCCGCCGTGGTGGAACGCGTACACCGAGAGCGTCAGAGCGAAGGCGTACTTGCCGATCGCCGCGCCGCCGTACGCAACCTCGACGCGGCGCAGGTTCGGGTTCCGGAACACGCCGCGAAGAGCCGACATCGATTCCCAGAGGCGCGCCCGAATGCCGCTCACACGACGCAGGATCGCATCGATCGACATCCGTGTGAAGCCTTGTGGAAGATTTCGAGGGCGAGTACCGTCTAGTGGGTGTCGTCCGCGAAAGCGGCTCAAACAGATTTAAGGAGGAGCGAGATGTCCGAGGATTCCGAGAAGCTGGCCGGCGAGGCCACCGACGATCAGGACGTCGAGGCCCACCGCCTCACGAGCCGCCTGACGTCGAAGAACGACACCGGCGACGAGGGCGACGAGGTCGAGGCGCACCGCCTCACCAGCCGCCTGACATCGAAGAACGACACCGGCGACGAGGGCGACGAGGTCGAGGCCCACACCATGAAGGGCAGGTTGGAGGCCTAGATCTTCCGAGACAGGGTTGGACGATGCGCGGGGCCCGCTTTCGAGCGGGCCCCGTTCGCGTCTGCGGACGGCGTGGCGGCTATTCGCGCGTGTGCGAGAGGACGTCGGTGAGATTCTCGAGCAACGCGACCGCCGCGCCGCTCCGTTCCCCGTCGGGCCCGTGAAGCCGGTCGAGCGCCGCCGCGAGCCGCGCGACCACCGCGACGTCTCCCTGACCGGCGAGCGCCGCGCGCGCCGTACGGGCCGAGCCGAGCAGGGAGAGCGCGATCGCGGACTGGCTCGCGAACATGCCGAGCAGCTCCATCTCCTGCAGCGAGAACCTCGAGCGTTCGGGCCGGTCGAGCACCTGCAGCACTCCGAGCACCCGTTCGTCGTCGAGCAGCGGCACGGCCATCATCCCCTTCGGGACGTAGCCGGTCTTCTCGGCGACGTTCCGGGCGAAGCGCGGGTCGTTCTGCACGTCGTCGAGCACGAGCGGCGTGCGGGACGACAGCACCCAGCCCGCGATGCCGGTAGACGAGGGCATCCGGCGGCCGACGAGCGACTGCTCGCCGTCGCCCGCGACGGCGGCGAAGACGAGCTCGTCCGCCTCCTCGTCGAACAGGAAGATCGACGACGCCTTGGCGCTGAAGATCGCCCGTGCGACCTCGACGATCGAGCGGAGCAGGCGCGCGAACTCCTGCTCGGAGGAGAGCACGCCGGCGGCGACCGCCGCCTCGAACCGGCCGTCGTCGCCGTCAGTCATCGTTCTGCCTTTCGACGTTCGTGGAGGTGAGGTAGAGCACCGTCTTGAGCTGGAACGGCGTCAGCGCGGGATGCTTGCTGAGGATCAGGGCCGCGATCCCCGAGATGCA
The DNA here is from genome assembly GCA_050697615.1 of Gaiellaceae bacterium. Lineage (GTDB taxonomy): Bacteria > Actinomycetota > Thermoleophilia > Gaiellales > Gaiellaceae > PALSA-600. Next base: position 140 of record JBOGZX010000414.1, on the reverse strand, counting down.
GGGGGTCGCGAAGCTGTTGCCGGTCGCGCGGATCGTGCCGCCTCCGATCCAGCCGACCCTCACGTCGACCCCCCGGGCGAAGAACTCGACGGGCGGATCAGGGTTCGCGTAGAAGACGAACGGGTCGGACTCCTCGTGGC
>JBOGZX010000413.1:0-6678 GCA_050697615.1 Gaiellaceae bacterium | reverse complement strand
CTCCGCCTGCGCCTCCGTCGTGTCGAACTCGTACATCTTCACGTGCCGGTGCGACCAGTCGAGCAGGTCGCGCTGCCTGTCGACCGGGACGCCGAGGAGCCGGCAGATGAGCGTGATCGAGAACGGCTGCGCGAAGTCGTACAGGAGGTCGAACCGGCCGCGGGCGAGGCAGGCGTCGGCAAGCTCGTTCGCGAGGGACTCGGCCGGCTCGCGCATCGACTCGACGGCGCGCGGCGTGAACGCCGAGGCGACCAGCTTGCGGATGCGGGTGTGGTCCGGCGGCTCGAGGAAGAGCAGGCTCCAGCGCTCCACATCCCAGAACGCCTGCCGGCGCGGGTCGAGCGGCTCGGCCTTGAACTCGGCCTCCGTGCCGATGTGCCGGAACTGGCGGCCGAGGCGCCGGTCGCGCAGGCAGGCGCGTACGTCTGCATGCCGGGTCACGAACCAGCGGTCGACGCGTTCGTCGTAGTGGACGGGCCCTGCCTCGCGGAGCGCGTCGAGGCGGGAGTACGGCTCGGCGATGAACGCCGCGTCCGTGGGATCGAAGCCGAGGCCGAGCATCCGCGCCTACTGCTTGCGGTACGGCTTCCCGTCGGCGGCGGGCGGCACCGTCCGTCCGATCAGCCCCGCCACGGCGATCAGGGTGAGCACGTACGGAAGGGCCTGGAAGAGCGTCGCGGCCGAGCCGGAGTACGTGGGCAGGCGGTACGCGAGGGCGGTCGAGAAGCCGAACAGGAGCGCTGCGCCGAAGGCCCCGAACGGCCGCCAGTTGCCGAAGATCATCGCCGCCAGCGCGATGAACCCGCGACCTTCGGTCATGTTCTCGGTGAACGAGCCCCCGCCGAAGCCGATCGACAGGAACGCGCCGCCCAGCGCGGCGAGCATGCCGGAGACGATGGTCGCCCCGTAGCGGATCGCGTAGACGTTGATCCCGACCGTGTCGGCGGCCCGAGGATGCTCGCCGCAGGCCCGGACACGCAGTCCGAGCGCGGTCTTGAACAGCACGAAGTACGACGCGGGCACGAGCAGGATCGCGACCCAGATCAGCAGGTTCAGGTTTCCGATCGCCGGCCCGACGAAGCTCCAGTCCTTCACGTACGGGATGGCGACGTTCGGGATGCTCGACACACCGGTCGGGATGTTCTGGTCGTGGTACAGCTGGGCGAAGAAGTAGCCGGTGACGCCCAGCGCGAGGAAGTTGATCGCCATCCCGCTGACGATCTGGTCGGCGCGCAGGTGCACCGAGAAGATCGCGTGCACGGCGGCCATCGCCGCGCCGGCGAGCATCGCCCCCAGGAGGCCGAGCACCCACGAGCCGCCCTTGTCGGCGACGTATACGCCCCAGAAGGCGCCCATCAGCATCATGCCCTCGAGGCCGACGTTCACGATGCCGCTCCGCTCCGAGACCATCCCCCCGAGCGCCCCGAAGGTCAGCGGCGTGGCGAACACGAGCATCGACGCGATCAGGTCGGCCCGGAAGACCGTGTGCAGGTTCGAGGCGCTGGAGCGGGTCGCCAGGATGCCGAGCCCGATGCCGAGCGCGCCGGCGGCGACCGCCCCGAACCCCAGTCGGCGCCGACCGCGGCTGACCGCCCACAGGCCGGCCGCCAGCGCCAGCACGCCGAGCACGAGCGGCGTGAGGGCGCTGCGCACGGTGAAGGGCGGGATTGCGCTCCAGAAGGCGGCCAGTCCGAGGACGATCCCGGCGACGGCGATCCGGCCCGGAGAGAAGGCGCGTCTCGGCGTCTCGAGGCGCGCGGCGAGGTTCGTCACGCCGGAACCTCCCCGCGGCGGCCGGAGATTCGCACCTTCCGGCGCGCGTTCCAGATATAGAGGATGACGACGTCGATACCGACGAAGAGGACGATCAACCCCTGGATCATCCAGGTGAGATTGCCGGCGAGACCCGGGTCGAAGACGCTCGGGTCGAGGCCGCGCGTCGTCCCGAAGAGCAGTCCGCCGAAGAGGAACGCGGCGAGGCCGGTGCCGATCGCGGTGTTGCGGCCGAGCAGTGCGACTGCGATTCCGAGAAAGCCGATCTGCGACACCTGGACGTCGAGCGTGCCGAACTGGAACAGGTAGCCCAGCATGTCGACGGCACCGGCCAGCCCCGCGAACATCCCCGCGATCGCCATCGCGAGGAAGTAGCTCCTCTTCACGTTGATGCCGCCGTAGGCGGCGGCGTCGGGGTTGTGGCCGACGGCTCGGACCTGGTAGCCGAGGGTCGTCCGGTTGAGCACGATCCAGTACACCACGAGCATCGCGAGCGCGAGGAAGAAGCCGACGTCGAGCCCCTGCAGCGTCGGGCTGCCCCAGAACACCGGCAGCCGGGCGCTCTGCGACACCTGGGCGGAGACCGGCGCGCCGATGTTCTGCGTGTTCTGCAGCGGCCCGCCCTGGCCGAACACGTAGCTCGCTCCCCAGACCGCGATCCAGTTCAGCATGATCGTCGAGATCACCTCGTGCGCGCCGGTCGTTGCCTTCAGGAAGCCGGCGACACCGGCCCAGACGGCGCCCGCGAGCGCCGCGGCGCCGATTCCGAGCAGCACGTGCGGCAGCGTCGGCCAGCCCGCCAACGACACGCCGACCCAGTTCGCGACGACGAGCCCGACGAGGTACTGGCCCTGGCCGCCGATGTTGAAGAGGCCGCAGCGGAAGGGGAACGCGACGGCGAGCCCGGCGAGTATCAGCGTGGTCGTGAGGAGCAGGGTCTGGCTGAGGTTGTACGCCTCGAGGTCGATCGTATTCGTGTCCCACGGGAGATGGACGAGCCAGGAGATGCCCGAGCCGTCGAAGATCCCCCGGTATGCGCCGATCGGGTCGTGTCCGGTCGCGAGCACGACGAGCCCGCCGAGCACGAAGGCGACCAGCGCCGTGATGATCGGGACGATCGCGCCGCCGGCGCGCTGGGCGATTCCGAGGCGGGTCGCGAAGGGCGTCGGCTCGCTCTCCGGCGGCGGCGTCACGATCGCGGGCTGCGTCATGCGGCCTGGCTCCGCCCGCCGAGCATCTCCAGGCCGATCTCCTCCTCCCCTGCGCCGGCCTCGTGCTCGCCGACGATGCGCCCCTCGTACAGGACGAGAATCCGGTCGGCCAGTGCGAGTACCTCGTCGAGCTCGAGCGAGACGAGCAGGATCGCGCGTCCCTCGTCGCGTTCCGCGACCAGACGGCGGTGGACGTACTCGATCGCGCCGACGTCGAGACCGCGCGTGGGCTGGGCTGCGATCAGCACCTTCGGGTCGCGCGCCACCTCGCGTGCGACGACGAGCTTCTGCTGGTTCCCGCCGGACAGCGTGCGAGCGAGCGACAGGGGGCCGCCGCCCCGGACGTCGAACTCGCGGATCAGGCGACCGGCGCGCTCGACCAGCCGCTGCGGGAAGAGCCAGCCGAAGCGCGAATCCGGAGCCTTGTCGTAGTCGTGGAGCGCGACGTTCTCGGCGAGCGTGAACTCGAGCACGAGCCCGCGCCGCTGACGATCCTCGGGAATGTGGCCGATGCCGGCATCCAGCATCTCCCGCACCGTGGCGTGGTGCGGCGTCTCGCGGCCGCCGACCAGCACGCTGCCGGAGGCGATTGGCCGCAGTCCCGTGAGCGCCTCGATCAGCTCGCTCTGCCCGTTCCCCTCGACACCGGCGAGCGCGACGATCTCGCCGGCGCGGACGTCGAAGGAGACGCCTCGCACCTGCTCGAGGTCGCGTTCGTCGCGAACAGAGAGGTCGCGCACCTCGAGCACGACGCCGCCCGGCTGCGCGGGCTCCTTCTCCACCCGCAGGAGCACTTCCCGCCCGACCATCATCCGCGCCAGGCTCGCCTCGGTCGCACCCTCGCGCGGGACCGAGTCGATCCTCTTCCCGCGCCGGAGGACGGTGATCCGGTCGGCGATCTCGAGCACCTCGTTCAGCTTGTGGCTGATGAAGATCACCGCGGTCCCGCGCTCGGTGAGCGCCCGGACGATCTCGAAGAGCTCGCCCGCCTCCTGCGGCGTGAGCACCGCCGTCGGCTCGTCGAGGATCAGGATCTCGGCGCCGCGGTACAGCGCCTTCAGGATCTCGACCCGCTGCTGCTGCCCGACGGAGATCTTCTCCACCTTCGCGTCCGGGTCGACTGCGAGTCCGAAGCGCTGCGACAGCTCGAGGACGCGGGCCCTCGCACCCGCCTCGTCGAGCATCCCGCCGACCCGGGTCGGCTCGGCGGCCAGGACGATGTTCTCGGCGACGGTCATCACCGGGATCAGCATGAAGTGCTGGTGCACCATCCCGATTCCCGCGTCGATCGCGTCTCTGGCGGACGAGAAGCTGACCTCCGTGCCCCGGACGACGATCTCGCCCTCGTCGGGCCGGTACAGCCCGTAGAGGATGTTCATCAGCGTCGACTTGCCCGCGCCGTTCTCGCCCAGGAGCGCGTGGACCTCGCCGGGGCGGAGGTCGAAGTCGACGTAATCGTCCGCGACGATGCCGGGAAAGCGCTTCGTGATGCCGCGGAGCTCGAGGACGGTGTCGCCGGTCACCAGGGGTGATTGTAGGGCGGAAGGACACGGGGGGCGGGCATCGCGCCCGCCCCCCGATCCTGCATCTCAGCCGGCGGTCGTCACTTGAGGAGACCGGTCAGCGGCGAGCCCGGTGCGACCGGCACCTTCACCTTGCCCGAGATGATCTTCGCCTTCAGCGCGTTCATCTTGGCGACGAACGACTTCGGGACGCTCGGGTTGATCTTGCCGATGCCGACGCCGTTGTTCTTGAGGCTGAACAACAGGTCGTGGCCGCCGTTGAACTTGCCGGACTTCGCCTGCTTGACCGCGGTGTAGATCCCGACGTCGATTCGCTTCAGCGCGCTCGTGAGGACGCGCTTCGCGAGCTTGTACTGGTCGACGTCCACGCCGATGCCCCAGATCTTCGCGTCGTCCGCCGCGCTGAGCGCGCCGAGCCCGCAGAGACCCGCGACCTGGAACTCGACCTGCGAGCCCTGGCCGATCTGGTTCTGCGCCACGGTCTTGCACTTGTCCTGCGCGACGAAGTCCTGCGAGTAGCCGACGAGCACCTTGATCTTCGGATCCGCGAGCTTCGCGCAGTACTTGTAGCCCACGATGTAGTCGTCGACGGCCGGGATCTTGATCCCGCCGACGGCTCCGATCACCTGCTTGCCGCCGTGCTTCTTGACCATCTCGCCGGCGAGGTAGCCGACCAGGCAGCCCGACTGGTTCGAGGCGTAGACGAGCCCCTCGATGTTCTTGATGCTCTTCGCCTTCTTGAAGTCGGGCCCCTTGACCGAGTCGTCGGTGATCGTGAAGTCGGTCTGCGGAAACTGCGGTGCGACCTCGGAGACCGTCGGTGCGAGCAGGTAGCCCGCCGCCATCACGATCTTCGCCTTGCGCCTGACCGCGGTCGTCAGGTTCGGCAGGTAGTCCGAGCTCGAGTTCGACTGAATCGGAAGGATCTGGACGCCGAGCTTCGCCTTCGCCCGCTTGAGGCCCGCCAACTGACCCTGGTTGAACGACCTGTCGTTGAACTTGCCGACGTCGCTGACCAGTGCGGCGATGAACGAGGCATTCTGAGCGGTCCGCGCCTTGTGCGCCTTCGTCCCTCCGCTGGCGGCGGTGGCGGCAATCACCAACGTCGCGATGAGCACCCCCGCGATCGCGAGCGTTATCTTTCTCGACACATTCCCTCCTTGAAGTGGTTCGACCCGCGCTATACGACGAGCGATCCTAGTGGGAAGTTAGGAAAGAGTCGAGCCGAGCGGCACCTCGGTACTGTCGACCAGGACGCGGCGTGGCTTCGAGCCCTCGTACGGCGAGATGATCCCACGTCGTTCCAGCATGTCGATCAGCCGCCCGGCGCGCGTGTAGCCGACGCGGAGGCGGCGTTGAAGGAGCGAGACGCTGGCGGTCTGCGCGGTGACGACGATCTCGATCGCCTTGTCGAGCAGCGGATCCTCGTCCGGGTCGAACTCGCCGTCTTCCGAGTCGGCGTCGTCGGCGAACACCTGCGGCGCCTCGAGGAAGGTCTCGTCGACGACCTGCTCGCGCTGCACCCGGGTCTGCTCGACGATCAGCGAGACCTCCTCCTCGGTCACGAACGCGCCCTGGACGCGCTGCACCCGGGAGGTGCCGAGCGGCTTGAACAGCATGTCTCCCTGTCCGAGCAGGCTCTCGGCGCCGTTCGAGTCGAGGATCACGCGAGAGTCTGTCTGCGACGAGACGGCGAACGCGATCCGCGACGGCACGTTCGCCTTGATCATCCCGGTGATCACGTCGACCGACGGGCGCTGCGTCGCGAGCACCAGGTGGATGCCGACGGCACGCGACTTCTGGGCCAACCGGATGATCGAGTCCTCGACCTCCTGCGGGCTGACCATCATCAGGTCGGCGAGCTCGTCGATCACGACGAGCAGGTACGGCAGCTCGTCCTCGCCGCGCTTCCGGAACGACCTGTTCGCCTCGGCGAGGTTCCGGGCACGCACCTGGCTGAGGCGCTCGTAGCGCCGCTCCATCTCGGTGACGACGTTCAGGAGCACCGCGCTCGCCTCCTTCGGGCTCGAGACGACGGGCGTGAGGAGGTGCGGGATCGACTCGTAGTAGTTGAGTTCGATCTTCTTCGGGTCGATCAGGATCAGGCGCACGTCGTCGGGTGTCGCGCGAAGCAGGATCGAGGTGAGGATCGTGTTGATGCAGCCCGACTT
>JBOGZX010000412.1:0-3122 GCA_050697615.1 Gaiellaceae bacterium | reverse complement strand
CAGCGCCAGGTGATCTACGAGCAGCGCAACCGCGTCCTGCACGGCGAGGACCTGAGCGAGGACATCCGCGAGGAGTGGCTGCCCGAGGTGGTCTCGAACGTCGTCGGCGAGTACACGATGGACGAGTCGAACGACGAGTGGGACCTCGGTGAGCTCGTCTCCGCGCTCGACGGCGTCTACGGCACCGGCGTGAGCGCCGAGGAGCTGAAGGGGCTCGACCGCGAAGGCATCGTCCAGGAATTCGTCGACGACGCGAACGACGCCTACGGGGAGCGCGAGGCGGAGCTCGACAAGCTCCAGGAAGGGCTGATGCGCGACCTCGAGCGCTTCATCGTGCTCCAGACGGTCGACACCCGCTGGCGCGAGCACCTGGAGAACATGGACTACATGCGCGAGGGCATCCATCTGCGCGGGATGGCGCAGAAGGACCCGCTGGTCGAGTACCGCAACGAGGGGCACGTGCTGTTCTCCGAGCTGACGCGCGCGATCCGCGAGGAGGTCGTCACGCTCATCTTCCACGCCGAGGTGACGGCCGACGACGGCGAGTCGCTCCAGCAGCAGGACGGGGCCGGCCCGAACGGCGGCAACGGTGCTCTCAGCTTCGAGCACGAGCCGCTCGCGGGCGCCGAGGCGATCCTGGCCGCCGGCGGCACCTCGTCGGTAGCCACGGCGGGGCTGGCAGGAGGCGGCTCGGTCGCGACGCCGGTCGCCACGAAACCGAAGGTGAACTCGGAGCGCGAGAACATCGGTCGCAACGACCCGTGCTACTGCGGCTCGGGCAAGAAGTACAAGAAGTGCCACGGCGCGTAGCCCCGTAGCCGTCCGCCTGGCCGGCTGGTCGTCGGCCCCGATCGATTAGTCTCCGTGCGTGAGCGCCGCTGAACGCCGGCTGCTCGCCCGCGAGGCGACGATCTCCGCCGCCGTCGCCGCACTGCTCGCGGGCGTGCTCCTCTGGCTGGGACCGCCGGGGGTCGACCTCGCCGCGCACTCGTACCAGCGCACCTTCCTGCTCGAGCACGGCTACGCGCTCTGGAACAACTTCTGGTACGCGGGTCGCTATTCGTTCGTCACCTACAGCTTCATCTACTACCCGCTCGCCGCGGTGCTCGGGATCAAGCTCCTGGCCGTGCTGTCGATCGCGTTCACCGCGCTCGGGTTCACGCTCGTCGTGTGGCAGGAGTGGGGGCGCCGGGCGCGTTTCTCGAGCCGCACGTTCGCCGTGCTGTGGACGGGGATCGTGCTGTCCGCGGCGTTCCCGTTCGCGCTCGGCGCTGCGTTCGCGGTACTCGCCCTGAGCGCGCTGCAGCAGGGCCGGCGACGCTGGTCGTTTCCGCTCCTGCTCTTCCTGACGCTGCTCGCGAGCCCACTCGCACTGCTGCTGGTGGTGCTCGTGCTGCTGGGCGGAGCACTCGACCGACGCCCCCGCCGGGCGACCGTCGCCGTGATCGCTGCGGCCGTTGCGTTCGAGCTGATCGTGCGGCGGCTCTTCCCCGGCGAAGGGAAGTTTCCGTTCAGCGTCGCCGACCTGGTTCCCGGTGCGCTGTTCGCCGGGCTCGGAACCGCCGTCACCGTCCGCGTTCCGGGCGCGCGGCGGCTGTTCGGCCTCTTCGCGGTCTTCCTCGCGGCGTTCCTGATCGCGTTCGCGATCCCGAGCGACCTCGGCTCGAACGTCGAGCGCCTGAAGTTCGCCGCGATCCCGCTGGCGTTGCTCGCCGCGGCGGTCGCGCCGCGGAGGATCCTGCTCGCCGTCCCGCTGATCGGCGTCGCCTGCTTCTGGAACATCTCCGCGCTCGCGCACACAGCGGAAGCGGCGGGCGCCGATCCGGCTCATCACGCCGCCTACTGGCGACCCTCGATCCGGTACCTGCGGAAGCATCTGAGCCCGTCGTTCAGGGTCGAGGCGGTCGACACGATCGAGCACTGGCCGGCGGCCTACCTGCCCGACGCGGGCATCCCGATCGTCCGCGGCTGGTACCGGCAGAACGACTTTCCGCAGAACGAGGTGCTCTACGACCCGCACCTCGCGGCCCGCGCCTACCAGTCGTGGCTGCGCAGCCTCGGCGTTCGTTACGTCGTGCTCTCCGACGCACCGTCGGACTACAGCTCACGCGCCGAGGCGGCGCTGATCCGCTCGGGCCGCTCGGGCCTCGTCCCCGTGTTCCGCAGCCGCCACGTGACGGTCTACCTGCTGCGCGACGCGAGGCCGATCGTCACCGGGCGCGGCAACGCGAGCGTCCTCTGGATGTGGCCGACGCGGATGGTGTTCTCGGTGTCCGAGCCGGGTCGTTACCGCGTGAAGGTGCGCTGGTCGCCGTACTGGCGCTCTTCGCAGGGATGCGTGTGGCGCGGTGCCGACGGCACACTCCGGCTGCAGGCGACCGAGCCCGGGCTCGTCGAGCTCGGCGTGGACGTGAACGTCTCCCGCGGGCTGCAGACGTTGACGGGCCTGAGCCCGCGCCGCGTCTGCGCCGACCAGGACTAGGAAGTCGTCACCAGGTACCATCGGCCGGTCGATGGCGGACGACACCCGGTCACTCGCAGAGCAGCTCGACGAGCTCGGGGCCCAGCTCGACTGGGTCCGTGAGTACCTTTGACCCCGCTTCGCTCGACCAGCGTCTCGTAGGGCTCGAGGAGCAGATGAACGCTCCGGGGTTCTGGGACGACCAGGCCCGGGCGGCGAGCGTGTCCGCCGAGCACGCGCGCGTCTCGCGCCGGCTCGAGGGCTACCGGACGCTGACGCGCGAGTACGGCGACGCGCGCGAGCTCGCGGGCATGGACGGCGGCGAGATGGACGACGAGCTGGCCGAGACGCTCGTGCCGCTGCGCGGCGAGCTCCAGCGTTTGCAGGAGGCGGCGCTCTTCGACGGCGAGTTCGACGCCGGCGACGCGGTCGTCACGCTCCAGTCGGGCACCGGTGGCACGGACGCCCAGGACTGGGCCGAGATGATGCTGCGAATGTACGAGCGCTGGGGCGCGAACCGCGGCTTCAAGGTCGATCTGCTCGAGGCTAGCCCCGGGGAAGAGGCGGGCCTCAAGTCAGCGACCTTCACGGTCGGCGGCGAAAATGCGTACGGCATCTTGAAGGCGGAGCGCGGGAAGCACCGGCTCGTGCGCCAGAGTCC
>JBOGZX010000411.1:0-6453 GCA_050697615.1 Gaiellaceae bacterium | reverse complement strand
CGCCGGCCACACGCCGGAAGGTGCTGTTGAGGCTGGTCGCCGCACCAGCTCGCCCGTTCCCCGCCCCCTCCGGGGAAAACAAAGATCGCCTGCGGCACGTGCTCCTACTGCCGCTCTGGCCACTACGCGCAACTGCAGGCGGAGCGCGCGCGGATCCCGTACGCGAACGTCGGTTGAGTGAAGCTGCCGGACGGGGTGTCGGACGACCAGGCGCCCCTCATCTCGGACATCTTCCCGACCGGCTACCAGGCCGCCGACATCGCCGAGATCCGGGACGGCGACGTCGTCTGCGTCTTCGGCTGCGGCCCCGTCGGCCGGTTCGCGATCTGGAGCGCGAAGCACCTCGGAGCCGGACGCGTGATCGCGGTCGACAGCGTGCCCGACCGGCTCGAGCCGCGCGCGCCCAGGGCGCCGAGGTCGTCGGCTTCGGCCACGATGACCCGGTCGAGCTGATCGGCGAGACGGTCGCGAAGGCGGGGACGGTCTGTGACGCGATGAGAGCGGTGACCTGTGAGGCCGCCTGATCAGCCGCCGCTGATCGCGGCGATCACGTCCACGCGCGAGCGGTCGTCGAGCGGTGTTGCGAGCTCCGCGCGACGGCGGTCGACGTACACGTTGATGTGTCGGCGCAGCTCCGGCCCGGGCTCGCAGAGCCTGTCGCGTAGCCCGGGCCAGCGCTCGTCGAGGCGGCAAATCGCCTCCTCCACCGTGGCGGCGTCGACGTCGACCCGTCGCGGCAGGTCTGCGAAGAGCGGCGGCAGCGTCGGAGGCAGGTGCAGATCGGCCATGACTCAGTCCACCACCGCCACCTCGACCGACGAGATCGCCGGCAGGTAGCTCGCGATCTCGCTCCAGCTCTCGCCCTCGTCGGCGCTCGCGAAGACCTGGCCGGTGCTCGTGCCGAAGTAGAGGCCCGGCGTGTCGAGCGCGTCGATCGCCATCCCCTCGCGGAGCACGCCCAGATGGGCGTCGCGCTGCGGCAGCCCGCGGTCGAGGCGCTGCCAGCTCTCACCCGCGTCGCGCGTGCGCCAGACGGCGGCCCGGCCGTCGTGCATCACGCGCCCGTGGCCCGGGTCAACCGGGACCACGTAGAACGTGTCGCGGTCGTGCGGGTGCGCGGCGGCCGCGAAGCCGAAGTCCGAAGGCAGGCCCTCGGTGATCTCCGTCCACGACCGTCCCTCGTCGTCGCTGCGGTGCATGCCGCAATGGTTCTGCTGGTACATCCGCTTCCGGTCGGGCGCGAGCACGAGCTTGTGCACGCAATAGCCGACCGCGGGGTCGTCGAGCGGCCACTCGGCGCGCAGCCCGTCGTTGCGCGGCGTCCACGAGGCGCCGTCGTCGGTGGTCTCGAAGACGCCGTGGCCCTGGACGATCGCCCAGAAGCGCGACGGCTCGTCCGGGTGCGGCAGGGTCGCCGACAGGCCAAGATGACCCGGGGGCTGGTTGCCCGGGTCGTTCCAGAGGTCGCGGTGCGGCTGGCCGTCGAGCGTGCTGAGGAGCGACCAGGTGACGCCGCCGTCGGTACTCGAGAAGATGCCGCACGCCTCGGCGCCGACGAGCAGGCGCCCGTGCGCCGCACTCAGCGACGAGACCTTCGACAGCTTCAACCCGTCGGTGTCGTAGCCGAGCCCCTCGCTCGAGAGCTCCCAGCTCTCACCGAGGTCGCTGCTCCGCCACACGCCCGCGCCGTGCCACTCGCTCGCCGCCGCCGCGTAGATCGACCCCGACTCGGGATCGTGGATCGCGTGGTAGATCGGCCAGCCCTCGCAGAACGGGCCGCTCAGCTTCCAGTCGCGCCGGTCGCCGTCGCTTCGAAGCACGAAGCAGCCCTTGCGCGTTCCCACCAGCAGTACCGTCTGCGCCATCGTTCACACCTCCGTCTCGGGGGTCATCCGGTGTTTTAGACGATCGGGCGGCGGGAAACTCATCGGTCGCATCGGGGACGAGTCGCCACGCGGCTCGACGGCGTCTCGAACAGGGCGCCGGGCGCCGCCCCGGCATAACCGAAGGGGGAGACGAATGACGCGATACCTGGGGTTCCTCGTGGGCGTCGTGGCGGCCGCTTCGCTCGTTGCGGCGACGGTCGCACAGGCGAGCCCGACGACACAGGCGAGCCCGACGACACCGGGCACGGCCTTCTCGATCAGGGCGCCGGGCGGGCCCTTCGGCGCCGCCGACGGCACGTTCTCCTGCGAGTCGGCGACCGCGACACTGCATTGCAACACGCCGCAGGACATCCGCTCGGCCTACGGGGTCGACGGTGTCGGCGATCCCTACACGGGCAGCGGCTCGGGGCTGCTCGGGAAGGGCCAGACGATCGTGCTCGTCGACTCGTACGGCAGCCCGACCGCCCAGCAGGACCTGCAGACCTTCCACGACACGTTCTTCCCGAACCTGCCCAGCCCCGACTTCACGCAGGTGTTCCCGAACGGCAAGACCGACTTCGGCAACTCGAACGGAAACGGGCAGTCGGGCCCGGCTGCCGCGGCCGGCTGGTCGGGCGAGGCGACGCTAGACATCGAGTGGTCGTACGCGATCGCGCCGCTCGCCAAGATCGTCCTGATCGCGGTTCCGCCGGCCGAGACCCTGGGGGTCCAGGGCCTGCCGAACCTGTTCAAGGCGATCAGCGACCAGATCGACGCGAACCCCTCGGGCACCGTCTTCTCGATGAGCTTCGGGATCACCGAGCAGACGTTCGGAGGCGCCGCCGCCGCGCAGACGAGCAAGTTCGACGCGGTCTTCCAGAAGGGGAACGCGAAGGGCGATACGTTCTTCGCGGCCTCGGGCGACGGCGGCACGCTCGGCGCCGCCAAGCAGCATCGAGGTGCGGCGACGTACTCGTACCCGACGGTCGGCTGGCCCGCGTCGAGTCCCTACGTGACCGCGGTCGGCGGCACGCAGCTCCAGAACAACTGGCGCTGGAACCCGACGAGCGACATCCCGTTCCTCGCCGACGGCAACTTCAATCCCGCCTACTTCGCGGCTACTGCTGCCTCCTCGCCGCTCAACGTGGTGTGGAACGAGTCGTGGCTGCCGGCGGCGACCGGCGGCGGCCCGAGCGCGATCTACCCGCGGCCGTCGTGGCAGTCGGGGGTGCTCGCAGACCAGGGCGACCACCGCCTGGTGCCCGACGTGTCGTGGGATGCCGCCGTGAACGGCGGCGTGCTCGTCTACATCTCGGCGTATCCGAGCTACAACGGGCCTGCCGGCTTCTACATCTACGGCGGTACGAGCGCCGCCACGCCGCAGGTGGCCGCCCTGACGGCACTCGCCGCCGAGAGTGCGGGCCACGGGCTCGGCAACATCGATTCCACGCTCTACGGGGCGAGCGGCGGCACCTTCACGGACGTCGCCCCCATCACGCAGGGCACGGGGACGATCAGCGGTGACCTGACCACGAACCAGATGTTCGACTACAACGGCGACGGCAACGCGGTCACCTGGGACGCGGTGCCGGGCTGGCCCGTCCTCGACGGCTACGACATGACGACGGGCTGGGGGACGCCGAACGCGTCCGCCTACATCGACGCCCTGGCGAGTAGCCACTAGTCCGGTCGAGACCAACGAGGAGCGGCGGCCCCGGTGTCGGGGCCGCCGCTCGCCTGCTCGTCCTCGGCCCCGACCTCGAGGATCAGGAGCGGACGGCGATTCCTTCGCGCGAGATCCGCTTCGACAGCGTCTTGACCTGCTCCAGCGCAGCCTGCTCCTCACGGAGGTTCTGCCCCAGGAGCTTCGCCACCTCGCCGGCTCCCCGTGCCTCGGCGTTCGTGACGAGCGTCTCGTAGACGGCGATCTCGTAGTGCTCGGTTTCCGCGGCTCCGGCCAGGAGGACGGCGTCGACGATGCTGTCGTCGGTCTTCTTGATCGTCGACTGCCCTTCCTTCTCGAGACCGTCGATCGTCGGGCACGGCGAGTCGGCGATCTTCTCGCCAAATGCCTCGAACGACCTCTCGATGTTGCCGATGTGCCCGCGCGTCTCCTCGGCGTGCTCGCGGAAGAGCTGCTTGAGCTCCGGGCGCTGGGCATGCTCTTCCAGATCGCCGAGCATCTCCAGGATCGTGTTCTCCATGGTGAGAGCGGAGCCGAGCTTGAAGCTGAAGATCTCTTCCGGTGTGGTCAACTTCTCGAACAACTGACCCCTCCTTCGTGGTTTCGCGGTCCCGGGGCGCCTACCCGGACGTGCTTCCGGGAAACGCGGCGCACTCACGCCGATCCGGCGGCCGGGGCCACCCCCTCGGCGAAGATGCGCCGATACGAGTCCGCGCCGTAGCTCGTCGTCAGCGGCTCGGCCTCGCGGAGCCGGAAGGGGCGGCTTCCATCGGCTTCCCGCTCGGCGCGCAGGAACAGCGCCGTGTCGAGCTGCCGGGCGTGGAAGCCGTGTGCGAGGTCGTACTGGTGGGTGACGAAGAAGACACGGACGCCATCCTCCGTCAGCGCCCGCACGAGCTGCCGCGCGATCTCGGACCCCTCGCGCTCGTTCGTCGACGCGAACGACTCGTTGCAGAGCAGCAGCGCACCCGGCGAGATCCGGTCCACGATCTCGCTCATCCGGTGCAGCTCCTCGTCGAGCTTGCCGTGGGTCATGCTCGCGTCTTCTTCGCGCTTGAAGTGCGTGAAGATGCCCGTGCAGACAGCGGCCGTGAACGAGTCGGCGGGCGCGAACATGCCCGCCTGGAGCATCAGCTGACCGAGCCCGACACTGCGCAGGAAGGTCGACTTGCCGCCCTGGTTCGCGCCGGTGACGAACACCAGCCGCTTGCCGTCCGCCTCGACGTCGTTGCCGACGACGCGCGAGCCGAGGTGGAACGCGAGGGAGGCGTCGTACAGCCCGCGGGCCGAGAAGCTGCCGCTGCCGGCCGGCTGGGGCGCCGGGAAGCACGTCGGCTCGCCCTTCTCGGCGAGCTGCTCGTGGAGATTGAGGCAGCTGACGTAGAAGCCGAGCTCGGCGCGGAGCATCGTGAAGTACGAGAGCACGTGGTCGGTCGCCTGCGCGACCGCGCTCGCGACATGCCTGACCCCGCGGCCGCGCAGCTCGGCGAGCGCCCTGGCGCCGTTCTCGTCGCGCGGCGGGATCGAGAAGCTGTGGCTGGGGCGGCCGCCCGGCGCGATCCTCTGCAGCAGGCTCTGGTCGTGCGGCCTCCGCAGGACGTAGTCGGTGCCGCGGTTCGCCCGGCCGAGGCGCGCGCTGATGAGCGGGCCGCGGCGGAATCGGAGCTCGTGCAGGTGGTGCTCGACCGTCGCGAGGTAGTCGTCGTCGAGCTCCCGTTGCAGCTCCGCGAAGAGGCGGGTGAAGCCGTCGGAGCGGAATCCGCCCGCGTGGTCGTCGGCAAGCCTGCGGAGCCGCATCAGGACGTCGATGAGCAGCTCGAGCATCGTGATGGACTTGTGCAGCAGGGTGTCGGGCGAGTCGTTGAACCAGAAGAGGCGCGCCTTCTGCCTGGCGTCGAGCGCCTCGACGGCGAGCGCGTAGAGGCCCCGTGCGACGTCGGGGTGCCGGAGGCAGTCGGCGAGGACCTCCTGCCGGTACACGATCGCCTGCGGCTCGGCGAGCGGGAAGAGCAGCGCGCGCTCGGCGAGCCGGCGGAGGTCGTCGTCGCCCTGCGCCATCGCGTCGAAGAGCGTCGCGAGCTCGAGGTCCTGCTCGAGCGCCGCCGCGTTCTCGGGGAGCGGCCCCTCGAGGTCGACGTCGCGGTCTCGGTGCATCAGGTACGCCTTCATCTCGAGAGACGTCTCCGCACCGTGTCGTAGGAGAGCCCGTACTTCTCGGCGAGCGCCCACGCGTAGGCGCGCCCGTCGGCCGGCCGCCGTTCGATCCGGAAGGTGCGCGTCGACGGATCGTCCGGCTCGACGGCGGCGACCATGCTCACCGTCGCCGGGCCGAACGTCGCGAGCTCGTCGACGAAGGTGACGCAGACGGCGAGGCAGTCGAGGTCGACGAGCCGGCGCAGGATCTCGGCGCCGAGGAAGATCGCGTCGTCGAGGCTCGTGGAAGCGAAGATCTCGTTGACGACGACGACGCTGTCGCCGGTGGCATCCTCGAGGATCTGGCGCACGCGGACGAGCTCGTCGTCGAGCTTCCCGCGCAGCGTCGTCATGTCCTCGGCCCGCTCGAAGTGCGCGAAGATCGCATCGGCGAGGAAGACGCGGGCGCTTGCGGCCGGCACGGGAAGCCCCAGGCCGGCAAGGTGGTGGAGCTGGCCGAAGGCGCGCGCGAAGGTCGTCTTCCCTCCCTGGTTCGGGCCGGTGACGATGAGGATCCGCTCCGGCCCCCGCAGCGACAGATCGTTGCGAACGACGAGCCGACCCTCGCCTGCGAGCTTGCCGGCGAGCGCGAGATCGAAGAGTCCCTCGGCCGCCGTCTCCCGGGAGTTCGACGAGACGTCCGGCCGACAGAACGTGAGGCCGGACTTCTCGATCCGCTCGACGTGCTCGAGGTAGGCGAGGTAGAACTGC
>JBOGZX010000410.1:0-1559 GCA_050697615.1 Gaiellaceae bacterium | reverse complement strand
CGCGTGCTGCGCGATCGAGATGATGTCGATTGTCGGCGCGCGCTATGACATCGCGCGATTCGGGATGGAGCCGTTCCGCGGCTCGCCGCGCCAGGCCGACCTGCTGATCGTGTCGGGCCGCGTGTCGAACAAGATGGCCGCGCCGCTCCGCCAGATCTACGACCAGATGCTCGAGCCGAAGTGGGTGATCGCGATGGGCGCCTGCGCTAGCTCGGGCGGGATGTTCAACAACTACGCGATCGTGCAGTCGGTCGACAAGATCTGCGCCGTCGACGTCTACGTGCCGGGCTGCCCGCCGCGGCCGGAGCAGCTGATCGAGGGGATCGTCAGATTGCACGAGGCCGTCAGAGCCGGCGTGCCTCCCGCGTACGAGGTACGGAGCGTCGCCACGTGAGCGAATGGGAAGGCGTTCCCGGGCTCGTCGAGGTGCGCGACCGCCATCACGAGACGACCCTGGTCGTCGAGGCGGCCGAGGTGCCGCAGGCGGCGCGGTACCTCCGCGACGAGCGCGGGTTCAACTTCCTGTCGGACATCACCGCCGTCGACTACCTCGGCTGGGGCTCGGAGGGCGTGTCCGGCTTCGTCGGCACCCCCGCCGGACGGGACCTGAACCGGCCGATGACCCAGGGTTTCCAGACGCTGCCGCAGACCAGGCCGAAGCGGTTCAGCATGAACTACCACCTGCTCGCGCTCCGGGATCGTCCGCGGCGGGTGCGCCTGCAGACGTGGCTGGACGAGGGCGAGGCGGTCGCCACCGTGATCGGAGTCTGGCCGACCGCCGACTTCCACGAGCGCGAGGCGTTCGACATGATGGGCATCCCGATCGACGGGCATCCGAACCTGAAGCGGATCCTGCTCGACGACGACTGGGACGGCCACCCGCTGCGCAAGGACTATCCCCTCGGCGGCGAGCCCGTCCGCTTCTCGGGGGAGGCGTGATGGCGACCGTCCAGCAACGCCGGCGCACCCCGATCTACGAGCGGTCTCGCATCCCGCACCCGACGCCGAGCGTGCTCGTGACGCCGCCGGAGCTGCAGGCGACGGGAGACATCATGACGGTCAACTTCGGGCCGAACCATCCTTCCACCCACGGCGTGCTGCGGCTCGTCGTCGACCTCTACGGCGAGGACGTCACCGGGCTCGAGGCCGTCGTCGGCTACCTGCACACCGGCTTCGAGAAGAACATGGAGCAGAAGACGTGGTGGAAGTGCATCACGTACCCGGAGCGGATCGACTACGTCTCGTTCCAGAACAACGAGTACGTCTTCGTCGCCGCCGCCGAGAAGCTGCTCGACCTGCCGATCCCGCCGAAGGCGACCTGGATGCGCACGTTGCTGTGCGAGCTCAACCGGATCCACTCGCACCTGGTGTGGCTCGGGACGTCGGCGCTCGAGCTGGGCGCGATCTCGATGTTCTGGTACGCTTTCCGCGAGCGCGACCTGGTGCTCGACCTGTTCGAGATGGTGTGCGGCTACCGCATGCACACCCGCTACTTCCAGGTGGGCGGGCTCGCGGAGGACATCCCCGACGGCTTCTTCCCGGAGTGCCGCACGTTCGTC
>JBOGZX010000409.1:0-2036 GCA_050697615.1 Gaiellaceae bacterium | reverse complement strand
CCCTACGCCGCACCCGCAGCCGCAGCGAGCTCGAGCAAGTCGTCCGCACCGCCAAGGAGGAATCCGACCGACTCTCCCAGCTCGCAGAGGACCTGCTCGTCGTCGCCCGCTCCGGCCACGGCGCCCTCCCCGTCCACCCAGAGCCGACGCCCGTGCAGCCGCTGCTCGAGCGCGTCGCCGTCCGCTACGAGGCGCGCGCGCGCGAGCACGGCCGCCGCGTCGTCACCCGCGCCCCGGCCGGACTCGAGGCGCTGCTCGACCCGGTGCGGGTCGAGCAAGCGATCGCCAACCTGGTCGACAACGCCCTCCGACACGGCGACGGCACGATCGAGCTGTCCGCAAAGGCCGACAACGGCAGCGTCGAACTGCACGTCACCGACACCGGGCACGGCTTCCCGCCCACCTTCCTGCCGCACGCCTTCGAGCGCTTCAGCCGCGCCGACCACGCCCGCCAGAGCGGCGGCACCGGGCTCGGCCTGGCGATCGTCGAGGCGATCGCACACGCCCACGGCGGCCGAAGCGGCGCCGCCAACCGCGACCAGGGCGGCTCCGACGTCTGGCTCACCCTTCCCAGCCCGGCCGCATGAGCCGCTCCAAACGCAACCGCGCCAAGAGCGGCGGCTTTCCGCGTAGCCGCCGCGGACGGCAGTCGACAGCAGAGCCGCGGCGCCGACCCCGC
The DNA here is from genome assembly GCA_050697615.1 of Gaiellaceae bacterium. Classification (GTDB taxonomy): domain Bacteria; phylum Actinomycetota; class Thermoleophilia; order Gaiellales; family Gaiellaceae; genus PALSA-600. The sequence goes on along the minus strand of JBOGZX010000409.1, from coordinate 1,357 downwards.
GCGCCCAGCCGGCCGGCCGCCGCGCACCGCTCGCAAAGGCGACGCTCACCGGCGGCGGCGCTGCCGTCTTTGCCTGTGGGGTGCGCACGCTTGAAGGCTGTACTCGCGGACGTGCGCCGCGTCGTGTCCGGCTGCTCTGAGCTGCTCGGCGAGGCGGGGCGAGAGCGCGTTGTCGACGAGGAACCTCAACCCGCGGCGAGCGGGAGTTCGCGCTCCTGCACCGCCTCGGCCGCGTAGCGGAGCGCCTCTTCGACGTCCGCGGCCTCGAGGTCGGGATAGGCGGCCAGGATCTCGTCCGTTGCCATGCCGTCGGCGACCATCCCGACCACGGTGGCGACTGGGACCCGCAGGCCGCGGATGCAGGCCCGCTCGAACACTTGACGGCCCGGGACAGGAGGTGCTTGCGTTGATGGCCGAAGGCCGCTCGAACAAGGCGATCGCGGAGCGGCTCGTGGTGACCGAGCACACGGTTGAGAAACACGTCAAGTCACCTTCGCGACGCTAGGGCTGCCACCGTCGCCCGACGACCATCGCCGCGTGCTCGCCGTCGTCTCATACCTGAACGTGCCGTAGGCAACGCCGGACTACCGGCTGTCCGTACCTCAAAGAAGGCGGCTGTCCGGCTACCGGCGACAACGCGCGGCCGGCAAGCTCGAAGACATGAGCTCGCGTTTCTCTCCCGCAGGGATCGGCCGCTGGAGCATGCGCCACCCGTGGCGCGCGATCGGTGCCTGGCTCGCCTTCGTCGTCATCGCGGTCGCCGCACTTGCGCTGACCGGATCGAAGCAGCTCCAGAACGGCGCCGCGGGCGAGTCAGGACGCGCGGACGCGCTGCTCAACCAGCACCAGGTCGGGCTGAGCGAACGCGAGTACAGCTACCTGCACAGCGATTCGCTCCGTGTCGGCAATCGAGAGTTCCATGTTGCGATCGAGGTGGTCGCCGCGCAGATGCGGTCTGCGCTCGGGAGCCCCGTGAGCGTTCGCTTCTCGAGCGATCGGCACGCGGCGCTCGTTGGGGGCGCGATCAGACGCTCCTTGTCGATCGGCACACTGAGCACGTCTGTCGACGCGGTCGCAGCGGCCCACCCAGGGATCACGATCGCCGTCGCGGGTGCCGAGACGGGCGGGGGCAACGACCTGCGACGCGCCGAGCTGCTCTCGGGTCCGGTGACTCTGCTGGTGTTGCTGCTCGCTTTCGGCACGATCGTCGCCGCCCTCGTCCCAGTGCTGCTTGCAGCCAGCGCAGTGCTGGCCGCGTTCGGGCTGCTTGGTCCGATCAGCCACGTCTCCCCGCTCGACAGCAGCGTCAAGACCGTCGTGCTGCTGCTCGGGATGGCGGTCGGCGTCGACTATGCAC
>JBOGZX010000408.1:0-1907 GCA_050697615.1 Gaiellaceae bacterium | reverse complement strand
CTGCCGTGGTTCTTCCTGACGCCGATCCTCTGGAACGCCGGCAGCATTCCGGCGTCCGCGCAGCGTCATCACGCGCTGCTCGACGTGCTGCGCTGGGGCAACCCGATCTCGCCGCCGATCTTCGCGGTGCGCGACGCGCTCTGGTCGGGACACCTGCCGCGGCTCGCGGACGTCGTCTACCTGCTCGTGGCCGCCGCCCTCGCGCTCGGGCTCGGAGCGCTCGTGTTCCGCTAGGTCGACGACAGCATCGCGGTCGAGGTCTGAGCCCGGATCCAGGCTGAGCCCGGAACGGGCTCAGCCTGTGCGGAGCACGGCGCGGCCGTCGAAGATCCACGGCTCGTCACCGGGCGCGGCGAACGCCGGCAGGCCGGCGACGTCGGCAAGCGGCTCGAGCTCGATCCCCGGCAGCACCGACGGGCAGACGAGCGGCGCCGCGAAGCCCGGTACGCGTCCCTGACCGGGAGCGTACGGCTCGAGCTCGCGCGGCCGGCGCCGGCGCAGCCCGCCCGTCCACTCGATCGCCCCTGCGACCACGCCGTAGCCCTCGGCGTGGGCGGCGCGGACGCGCTCGGCCCAGCCCGGCGCGGGCTCCAACCCCGGCGGCAGGTGCGCGTTCGGCTCGCCGTCGCGCGGTAGCACATCGACCTCCTGCGCCAGCATGGGGCTGCCGAGCTCGGAGAACCACGCCCGGTGCTCGGCGACCAGGTCGAGCGCGAGCCGGTACCGGCCGGGCGGGATCGGCGCCCGGACCGCGACCTCGACGGTCGTACGCCCGCCGGGAGCGAGCGGCGGCAGGTCGCTTCGCGGGCCGTCCCACACGATCGGGTTGCCGCGCAGGTCGAGCCAGTGCGACGAGATGTGGACGTCCGCAGCCCAGGCGAGCGAGCCGTCGTTCGCCACCTCGACACGAACGGTCTCGACCGTGCCCGCGTGCGGCTCGAGCGCCGGAGGCGCGCCCCAGGCGACGGCGAGCGGTCCCCTGGCCACATCACTAGCCTAACCCGCCATGGAGCCGCTGATCGTCCGCGCCGCCCGGCTCGAGCCCGTCGAGCGGACACCGGTGTGGTTCATGCGGCAGGCGGGCCGCTCGCTGCCCGAGTATCGCGCGTTGCGCGAGCGGCACTCGTTCTGGGAGGTCGCGAACACGGCGGAGCTGTGCGCCGAGGTGACCCTGCAACCGGTGCGCCGTCACGGCGTCGATGCCGCGGTGATGTTCGCCGACATCATGACCCCGGTGCTCGGGATGGGCCTCGCAGTCGACCTCGTCGAAGGCGTCGGCCCGGTGGTCGCGAGCCCCGTGCGGACGCTCGCCGACATCACGCAACTACGGGTGCCGGAGCCCGAGGAAGCATTTGCGCCGCTGCTCGAGGCGATCAAGATCGTCCGTGGCGAACTCGCGCCAAACCAAGGCGTCGTCGGTTTCTGCGGCGGCCCGTTCACGGTCGCCGGCTACCTCGTCGAAGGGAAGCCGTCGCGTGACTTCGCGACGGTCAAGGCGATGATGTACTCGCAACCCGAGCTGTGGTTCGCGCTGATGGACAAGCTCGCCGACTGCTTCAGCTCCTATCTCGCCGCGCAGGCGCGGGCCGGCGCTGGCGTGGTCCAGCTGTTCGACTCGTGGGTGGGGGCCCTCTCGCCGGCCGACTACGACGAGTTCGTGGCGCCGTGGTCGGCGCGGATTCTCGCGGCGCAGACCGTGCCGACGATCCATTTCGGTACCGGCGCCTCCACACTGCTGCCGGCCATGGCGCGTGCGGGAGGCGACGTGATCGGGCTGGACTGGCGGATCCCCCTCGACGAGGGCTGGCGGCTCGTCGGCGACGGGCGCGGCGTGCAGGGCAACCTCGACCCGACCGTGCTCCTCGGGCCGTGGAAGCGCATCGAGCAAGCAGCGCGCGACATCCTCG
>JBOGZX010000407.1:0-1603 GCA_050697615.1 Gaiellaceae bacterium | reverse complement strand
ACGACATCCAGGAGCGGATCGGCGAGCTGCGGACGCTGCTCGGCGACCAGGCGAAGGTGGACGCGCTGATCAAGGAGGAGCTGCTCGAGCTGAAGCAGACCTACGGCAAGAGCGACGACCGCCGCACCGAGATCATCGCCGCCGAAGAGGAGCTCGAGCTCGAGGACATGATCGCGGAGGAAGACATGGTGATCGCGATCACGCAGTCGGGCTACATCAAGCGCCTACCCGTCACCGCATATCGCGAGCAGCGCCGCGGCGGGATCGGTGTGATGGGGATGGACCTGAAGGACGAGGACTTCATCGAGCACCTGTTCGTGGCCTCGACACACGACTACATCCTGTTCTTCACCAGCGTCGGCAAGGTGTACAGGCTGAAGGTGCACGAGCTGCCGCTCGGGTCGCGGCAGTCGAAGGGCCGCGCGATCGTCAACCTGCTGCCGTTCCGGCAGGGCGAGGCGGTGCGGGCCGTGATCCAAACGCGTGCGTTCGAGGAGGCGAAGTACCTGCTCTTCGCGACGAAGAACGGCGTCGTCAAGAAGACCGAGCTCACCGCCTACAACACGCCGCTCAAGTCCGACGGGATCATCGCGATCAAGATGCGCGAGGGAGACGAGCTGGTCGGGGTTCGGCACAGCTCCGGCGAAGACGACGTGCTGATCGTCTCGCGCAAGGGTCAGGCGATCCGGTTCGCGGAGAAGGACGTTCGCGGGATGGGCCGCGACGCGTCCGGCGTTCAGGGAATGCGCCTACGGGGCGACGACGAGGTGATCTCGGTGACGATCGCCACGGACGACGCCGACCTGCTCGTCGTGACCGAGAACGGCTACGGCAAGCGGACGCGCGTCGCCGACTACCCGCGCAAGGGGCGCGGCGGCATGGGGGTGAAGACCGTGCAGTTGACGGAGGCGCGCGGCAAGCTCGCCGGTGCGCGCGTCGTCCGCGACGGCTACCAGGTGATGTTGATCTCGACGGGCGGGACCGTGATCCGCATGTCGGTCGACGACATCCGCCGGATGGGCCGCTCGACGCAGGGTGTGATCGTGATGCGGCTGCGCGAGGGCGAGCAGGTCTCGTCGCTTGCGCCCGTTGTCTAGTCAGGCGACGACGACGCGGTCGCGATCGACGACGCCGGTGACTGACGGACGGCGCTTCGCGGTCGTTTCCCCTTCCTTTTTTCAAATCGCCGGGGTATAAGTGTCAACCGAGGGGTCGGGAGAGACGTCGAACAAAGGAAACCCTCGATGGCGTACACGAACCAGGTCGACCTGCTCGAGCCGATCGACATGGCCGAGCACCTCGACAAGATCGAGCTCTATCTCGGGCAGGTCTGTGCGATCGCCGGCATCTCGAAGATGCAGCTCGACTACTGGACGAACAAGGCCCAGATCCCGACGAAGGGGAAGAAGCAGCGGATCTACGACATGGGTGCGCTCGAGACCGTGATGCTGATCAAGCAGGCGAAGGACAAGGGCCTGAACCTCGGCGCAGCGATCGACGCGGCGCGCCGCTTCCGTGAGCTGAAGCCCGGGAGCTAGCCCGGCGACTTCTCGCCGGCGGCTCGGAGCGCCTGCAACATCTCGATCGGCACCGGGAACGCGAT
>JBOGZX010000406.1:0-6968 GCA_050697615.1 Gaiellaceae bacterium | reverse complement strand
GTGCAGGCGCGCGCCCGCGCGGTGGACCCACCGGAAGAAGTTGTTGGCCGACAGGAACAGCAGGTTCCCGCCGAGGTCGCGGTAGCCCTGCACCATGTCGTAGAGCCTCGTCGTCACGTACTCGGTGTGACCGGGGAAGACGAGCAGGTCGTAGGCGGCGCGAAGAGCGGTCGGATCGGCGAACTGCTCGACATCCTCGTCGCTGTAGTAGTCCACGGCGATGCCGTGCCCGGCCAGCCAGTGGTAGAAGGAGAGCTCGTAGCTGCGGAACCGGTACGGGACGCCGCGGTCGGCGTGCGGGCGCGACAGGTCGATCTCCGTCGTCTTCCAGCGGGCATACCACGTGTCGCCCCAGCCGTCGCCGTTGGCGTCGTAGAAGTTATAGGCCTGCCACGTGCCGGTAGGGACGACGACGGCGACTCGCTGCAGCGGCGAGCGCGGACGCAGGACGAGCGGCGCGAAGCCCGTGCGACCGTCGTTCGAGTCGATCCGGGCGGCGTAGATTCCGGACGGCCAGTCGCCGCCGAGCTCGACGTAGACGCCGGCGGCTCCGTCGCGGTGGCCGCTCCAGCCGTGATGGTGGGGTCCTCCGACCGGAATCCCCTTCAGCTCGTTGTTCGCGTAGGTCGGCTGCTGCTCGGGCCCGCAGCGGATCATCTGCAGCGAGAGCGAGCTCGCGTCGGCGCGGATCGTCAGGCTGACCGCGTCGCCGGAACGGGCGCTGCGTGCGGTGAACGCCGCGTCGATGCCCAAAACCCGCGCCACCGCGTGCAACGACGAGGTCGCGGCCGGCGCGTTCCTGCGCGAACGATCGGCGGCGGTCAGCCGCAGCACGTAGGTGCGCGGCGCGAGCGACGGAGGAGGCCCCCAGCCGACGCTGTGCACGCCGGCCTCGAGCGACATCTCGCGGTGGGAGAGGCCGGTCTCGCCGGAGGTGACCGGCCGCTCCGAGGCGACGCCCTGACCGGTCTCCTCGACGTCGAACGAGACCGTCGCCCGCCGTGCCAGGTGGAACTCGAGCCGCGCGATCCGCCGGTCCTCGGCGGCCGTGAGCGTCGTCAGGAGCGGCGTGTCGCCCTCGAACGGCGGGCCGCCGTTCCCGACCCGCAGACGGGAGAGCAGAGGACCGGAGCGGGCGAGCGCGCGCGGGGTCAATCCGGCGAAGAGGCTGCCGGCTGCGAACCCGAGCAGCCGCCGGCGCGAGCCGAGCCAGCTCGTCATGTCTGCTCGGCGCGACGGGCCGTTCGCCACGATACGACGCCGACGCCGAACAGCGCGACCTCGACCACGGTGATCGCGAGCCTGTTCAGGAGCGTCGTGCCGAGGGCGGGTCCCTCGCTCGTCACGGCCAGCAGCAGCCCGTACATCGACGCCTCGCGCGCCCCCAGCCCCGACGGGGCGAACACCGCGAGCACCGCGACGATCGCTCCCACGGCCGACACGCCGCCGAGGAACGCGATCGTCGAGATCCCGGGGTTGGAGCCGAGGCTGAGCAGCATGAAGTACACGCCGAAGCCGCCGATCAGCCACGTGCCGCAGTAGAAGAGCAGGAGCCCCAGCGTCACCGAGAAAGGCAGCGGCTCGATCGTCTGCGCACCGAACGGCTTCAGCAGCTTGTGGCTGAGCGGCCGGAAGATCCGCGGGTGCAGGAGCGAGGCGAGCAGGATCGCGAAGGCGATCAGCGCGGGCAGCGGCGCGTGCACCCCGCGCACCCACGCGAGGCTGACGACGAACACCATCACGCCCGAGATCGCCGACAGCGCCGCCTCGACCAGGATCGACGCGAGCACCGTGGGGGTGTCGGTGACGTTCGCGGAGCGCCGCAGCGCGACCGCGCGCGCGGCCGGCGTCCACACGCCGCCCGGGAGGTACTTCGCGAGCATCGACACCATCTCGGCGCGCAGCGCGACGCGGTACGGGATGTGGATGTCCCACGTGTCGAGGATCCGCATCCAGCCGAGGATGAACACGAGGTAGTAGACGGCGACGATCGCGAACGAGAGCCCGAGGTAGCCGAGCCGGGCGTGGGCGATACGCGGCGCGGCCTCCGACCATTCGGCTGCGACCGCCCACGCGCAGAATCCCGCCGTCACCGTGACGAGCGCGAGCTGCAGCGCGAGCGCCGCGCGGCGGTGGGTGCGAAGGTAGGCGATCACCGCGCGCGTGCGGTGGAACCGCCCGCGCCCGTCCGCGTGAGCGGTGGCGTCCATGTGACGAGTCTGCCTTAATCAGGCGACGTCGCCGAGCCGCACGCCGATCCACACGCCCGCGATGCCGCCCAGTGCGGCGAACAGGAGCGACTCCAGCGAGAACGAGGACGCTCCCCACAGCACGGGGACGTAGCCGCCGGCGAAGGTGCCGGCCGTGGCGCAGATGCCGATCAGCGAGCGCATGCCTCTACTATCGGCACGGAGTACCCGGAACGAGAGGAGCATGTGATTCGCGTCCGGTTCGCCCCGAGCCCCACCGGCTCGCTGCACGTCGGCAACGCCCTGAGCGCCGTCGCCAACCGACGCTTCGGCGACGAGGTGCTGCTTCGCATCGACGATACGGATCCCGGGCGCAACGTCCCGGGCGGCGAGGCCGGCGTGCTCGAGGATCTGCGCTGGCTCGGGCTCGACTGGGACGAGGGCCCGGTGCGGCAGAGCGAGCGCGCCGAGCGGCACATCGAGGCGGCGCGGACGGCAGGGCTGCCGCAGCTGTTCGAGGGGGTCATGCTCTGGCGCGACGACGGGTCGCCGACGTTCCACCTCGCGAGCGTCGTCGACGACGCGGACTTCCAGGTCACGCACGTGATCCGCGGCTCCGACCACCGCCCGAACGAGGAGTTGCACGCTGCGTTGCACCGTGCGCTCGGCACGGCGCCGCCGGAGGTGATCCATCACGGGCTCGTGGTGGGCGACGACGGCAAGAAGCTGTCCAAGCGCGCCGAGGGCGCCACGGTCGCGGCGCTGCGCGAGGACGGCTACCCGGCCGAGGCGGTGCGCGCCTACCTCGAGGAGCTCGGCCTGCCGCGGCACGACGTGCGCTACGACCTGGGCCGCATCCGGTCGCTCTCGGTGGACGTGCTGGCGGCGCTCGACGACGCGGAGCTCGCCGCGCGGGCGGGCATCCCGGCGGAGGCGGCGCCGCTGGCGCGCGGCGCGCACGACCTGGTCGAGGCGCGCGCGCTCGCGCGCTCGGTGCTCGACGATCCGCCAAGTAACAGACTGTTACAAGCTCCCGAGACGCTGGCGCGGTTCGCGGAGCTGCGCACGAAGCTGCCCGACGTGCTCGACCCGGAAGCGGCGCGCACGGTCGTGCGCGAGCTGAAGGCGGTGGGCGGCAACCTGCGCGCGCTGCGGGTCGCGCTGACCGGGCGGGAACGTGGCCCGGAGCTCTGGGCCGTCGTGCGCGCGCTGCCGCGGGACGAGGCCCTGCGGCGCGCACTACCCTAGAGCGGTGAGGCTCTACGACACGTTCTCGCGCTCGCTCGTCGAGCTGCCCCCGCCGCCGGCGCCCGTCCGGATGTACTTCTGCGGCCCGACCGTGTACGCGCGCGCGCACATCGGCAACGCCCGGCCGTTCGTGGTCGGAATGTGGCTTCGGTCGTGGCTGCGAGAGCTCGGGAACGAGGCGACGCTCGTCCACAACATCACGGACATCAACGACAGGATCTACGACGCCGCGCCGGGCCGCAGCGCCGAGCTCGCCGCGCGCGCGACGGAGTGGTACCTGGAGGACACGCGCGATCTCGGCCTCGGCATGCCCGACCATCTGCCGAGAGCGACCGACTCCGTAGCGCAGATCGTGCGTTTCATCGAGCAGCTCGCCGCCGCGGGTCACGCGTACGCGGTGCAGGGTGACGTCTACTTCCGTGTCGCGTCGTTCCCGGAGTACGGGCGTCTCTCGGGGCAGCGTCCCGAGCATGTCGAGCAGGGCGATGAGCCGAGCCCGCTCAAGGAGGATCCACGTGACTTCGCGCTCTGGAAGGCGAACAAGCCGGAGACGGAGGACACCTGGTGGGAATCGCCCTGGGGTCGCGGTCGGCCGGGCTGGCACATCGAGTGCTCGGCGATGGCGGAGGAGATCTACGGCCCGGCGTTCGAGATCCACGGAGGCGGGCTCGATCTCGTCTTCCCGCATCACGAGAACGAGGTGGCCCAGTCGCGTTCGCTGGGGCATCCGTTCGCGCAGATCTGGGCGCACAACGGCATGCTCCGCTTCACCGGCGAGAAGATGTCGAAGTCGGCCGGCGCCGTGATCACGATCCGCGAGGCGATCGACGAGTGGGGGCGCGAGACGGTGCTGCTCTTCTTCCTGGTCGCTTCGTGGCGCAAGCCGATCGACTACTCGGAGGAGACCATGTCGCAGGCGGCGGCACGGCGGGAGACGCTCGCGAACGCGTTCACGCTGCCCGAGACGGGCGGGGGCGACTGGAGCGCGTTCGTCGACGCGCTGAACGACGACTTCGACACCCCCGCGGCGCTGCGGGTGCTGCACGAATGGGCCTCGGCGGGCCGGCTGGAGCTGGTCCGGCGAGGGCTCGCGGTCTTCGGGCTGGAATCGCTGGGCGATCCCCCGGCGGCGCCGCGCGAGGTCGTCGAGCTGGCCGAGCGGCGCGCGGATGCTCGTACGGCGCGCGACTTCGAGACCTCCGACCGGCTACGCGACGAGCTGGCCGAGCTGGGCTGGTCGATGCGCGACCGGCCCGACGGCTTCGACCTCGTTCCCGGCCGCCGGCCCGACGGAGGCGGGAAAGGAGCGCAGGTACCGGCTCCGCCGGTGCCGGAGGGCGAGCGGTGACCGCCGACCTCGTCTACGGGCGCCGCTCGGTGCGGGAGGCGCTGCGGGGGCGGCGCGAGGTGCTCGAGGTGTGGGCGACGGAGCGGACGATTGCGTCGGAGGAGTGGCTCGGGGAGCAGCGGCCGAAGGTGAAGCTCGAGCGCGAGTTGACGGAGCGGGCGGCGACCCGCGACCACCAGGGCGTGATCGCGCTCGTCGCGCCCTACCGCTACGCGGACGCCTACGAGCTGGCCGCGGTCGAGCGGCCCCTCCTGGTGGTGCTCGACCGTGTCACCGATCCCCGCAACCTCGGCGCAGTCTGCCGCAGCGCCGAGGGCGCGGGCGCGACCGGGGTGGTCGTGCCCGCGCACGGCTCGGCGGTCGTGACGCCCGCGGTCGCACGTTCGTCGGCCGGCGCGGTGGAGCATCTCCCGGTCGCGGTCGTCACGAATCTGGCGCGCTACCTCGAACAGGTGAAGGGCGCCGATCTGTGGGTCTACGGCGCGGCGGGCGCCGCGGCGGCAAGGCCGATGTGGGAGGCAGACCTGTCGGGCGGTGTCGCGCTCGTCTTCGGCGCCGAGGGGAGGGGGCTGCGGCCGCTCGTCCGCCGCACGTGCGACGCGCTCGTGTCGATACCGCTCGAGGGCCGGATCGAGTCCCTGAACGTCAGCGTCGCAGCTGCGATCCTCCTGTACGAGGCGCGCCGCCAGCGCGGCGGCTGATGGACCCGACGCTCTACCTGTTCGACGGCTACAACATGCTGCACGCCGGCCCGTATGACGAGCCGCGGGAGCTGGTCGACGCCCTCGCGAGCTTCGTCGCCGTTCGCGGCGCGCGCGGTGTGGTCGTGTTCGACGGTGTCGGCCGCGACGCGGAGCACGGGCCGCTCTCTGTGCGCTACGCACCACACGCGGACACCCTGCTCGAGCGCCTTGCCGCCGAGCACCGGTCGACGGAGCCGGTGATGCTCGTGACCAGCGACTCGACCGTCGCGGCCGCCGCCGGCCAGGTGGCGAAGCTCTCGTCGCAGACCTTCTTCCGCGATCACGAGCCGCCGCGCCACCGGGAGGAGCAGCCCCAGGGACTGGCGGGAAAGCTGGACGAGGAGACCCGCGCCCGGCTCGAGCGGCTGCGTCGAGGCGAGTAAGCGGGGCCAGGTGCAATAGGGGCTTGTGCTCCTTGCGGGACCCTGCTAGATTCACCTCAACCTCAGGGTGAGGCTTCGGCGGTTGAGAGTAGAAGTTCGTAGGGCGGAGGTCTCATCAAAACCAGCGAATACCGGGGGTATCCGTCGTGTCCGTCCGCACCGCAGCCGTCCCGAAGTCACCGCAGAAGGTTCAACGAGAGCTTGAGGATCTGCAGCTCGTCTTGAAAGCGCGGAACGGCAGCTCGGCCGCGATGGATCAGCTGATCCGCCGCTACACGTCGTTCGTCCGGCTGAAAGCGAGCTCGTATTTCCTCGCAGGAGGGGACTCCGAGGACCTGATCCAGGAGGGGCTCGTCGGTCTCTACAAGTCGGTTCGAGACTTCCGGGCCGACAAGGAGACGTCGTTCCGCTCCTTCGCGGAGCTGTGCGTGACGCGGCAGATCATCACTGCGATCAAGACCGCGACGCGCTTCAAGCACGCGCCGCTCAACCAGTACGTGTCGTTCAGCCACACGCCCGCCGGGCAGGAGGGCGACGACTGCACGCTCGGGGACGCGCTGCCCGGCCCGGTCGTGAACGACCCGTCGGTGTGCGTGATCTCCACCGAGGAGCTGCAGTCGCTCGTCGGCTGCCTGTCGACGACCCTGTCTCCGCTCGAGGCCGACGCGCTCCGCCTCTACCTCGAGGGCTCCTCGTACGAGCAGATGGCGGACGAGCTGGCCTGCGACACGAAGACGATCGACAACGCCCTGCAGCGGGTGAAGCGGAAGATCCTGACGCATCAGGAAGGGCGCCAGGTCCTGCAGTAGGGAGGTCGCGAGAGCGGAAGCGCCGGCGCGGCGAGTCCGGGTCCCGCCGCGGGGCTGGCGTACGATGGAGCCCGACGCCGGAGTAGCTCAGCTGGTAGAGCAACGCTATTGTAAAGCGTAGGCCGAGGGTTCGAGTCCCTCCTCCGGCTCTCGTCTCGAAGAGTCTGACTCGAGTCAGACAGGAGTCTGACGCACGAAAGTGTGACGGGCGCGAAAGGCCCTGCTTACGAGCCGTTTTGGGTCGGACC
>JBOGZX010000405.1:0-4558 GCA_050697615.1 Gaiellaceae bacterium | reverse complement strand
GCGGACGCCTGCACGGTGGGCGAAGCTGCCGAGCGCGATGTGGGTGAGCGTGCCGGCGCCGGCCATGATCGCGAGCACGAAGTGCGACGTGGCGGTCGCGATGTGGGTGGGGAAGCCGAGCGCGCGGACGAGCAGCGGCACGTGGATGACGCCGCCGCCGATGCCGAGGAAGCTCGAGAGGAAGCCGACGGCGAGGCTGTACAGCGCACCGCGTTGCAGCGGGACCGCGTACGCGTACGTCTCGCCGGCCCGGTCGACGAGCACCCGCCGCTCGAGGCGGCGTCCCGGCGCCACGAGTGGCCACCTGTCACCCACCAGCAGCCACGCCGCGAGCAGCGCCAGGATTCCGCCCATGATCCCGTCGAAGAGCTGCCGCGAGACCGAGCCCACGACGATCGCCCCGCCCACTGCTCCCGGGAGGGTCGCCAGCCCGAAGACGATGCCGCTGCGGAAGTCGATCCTCCTCTGGCGCCCGTATGCGACCGAGCCGCTCGCCGCGTTGAAGAAGACGGCCGCGAGGCTGATCGCCGTGAGCGTCTGCGGCGAGTCGTGCGGGTAGAGCAGCAGCAGGACCGGCGTCAGGATGAAGCCCCCGCCGGCGCCGATCAGCGTCCCGAACGCCCCGACTCCGAAGCCGAGCAGCACGAGCAGGGCCGCAGTCTCGGTCGAGAAGCTCACGGCCCGAGGCTAGTCCCGGCCACTCCCGCCCGGCGACGGCAGATCGCAAAGTGGGGCCGCGGCGGCACTCGGCGACCCCACCGGCGACATACGGCCTGGCGTCCACAAGTCGAAGCTCGAGCGGGCCAAGAAGGGCACCCGCTGCCGAGAAGCTCACTTCTCCTCGAGCCGTACCTCCGCCGGAGCCTCCGAAAACGGGGAGCGCGTCGCCGCTACCGGCGAGCCGTACCGGGAAGGACTCCTGCCCGCCGGGTGTGCGCCCCGAGGCACAGGCGGCATTGTTCGCCCGAACGATGAACCGGCCGACCGGACACCGGCTCGCGCATGCCCGCGGCGCGTGGGAGCATGGGCGCGTGCGTACCAGTCCGAGCACCGCCGGCGACGGCGCGGTGGTCGTTCCCGACGTGCTCCGCCCTCGCGCGCCGGGGCGGGTCTCGATCGGGGAGGCGCTCGCCGCGCTGACCGCCGTGGCCGCGGGGGTGGGCGCCGTGTGGCTCGTCGCGCACCACAACTCGGGCCCGGAGCCGGGAAGCCCGCCGCTCGTGCTCCTGGTGGGCTGGTCGTTCGTCGGCAGCGGGCTGGTCTCCGGCCGCGCCCGGCCCGACAACCGGCTCGGCCGGGTGATGATCGTCACCGGCTTCGCCTGGTTCGCGATCTTCCTCACGGCAGCCCGCGACCCGCTGCTCTTCACGATCGGCGAAGCCGTCCAGAGTGTCTTCCTCGCCGGCTTCGCCTACCTGATCCTCTCCTTCCCGTCGGGCAGGCTGCAGGGCGGCCTCGACCGGATCGTGATCGTCTCCGCGGTCGGTCTCGTGACGGTCGTCGAGCTCGCGTCGCTGCTCTTCTCGGACTCGAGCGCCGTCCTCTGCGACGGCTGCCCGCGGAACGTGCTCGAGGTCAGCCGCAACGACGCACTGGCGAGCGGCCTGCTGCAGTTCCAGCGTGTCGGCGGCGTGCTGGCGGCGGCGGGCGCCGCCTGGTTGCTGGTCACACGCTGGCGGCACGCGAGCAGGCCGTACCGGCACGCGGTCGCGCCGGTGCTGTGGACGGGCGGGGCGACGCTGCTCGCGCTCGCGGTGTCGATCGCGAACGACGTGCTCGACGACCCGCTCGGCCACACGCCGAAGCGGCTCCTCTTCATGGTGTTCGCGGCGGTCCCGGTCGCGGTGCTGTTCGTCTTTCTGCAACGGCGCCTGTCGCGCGGCGCCGTCGCGGGGCTCGTCGTCGAGCTGAGCGGGTCGAGTGCCGCGACGGATCTCCGGGAGGCGCTCGCGCGGACGCTCGGAGACCCGTCACTCGAGCTCGCCTTCTGGTTCCCGGAGGGCGGCCGGTACGTCGACAAGGACGGCGGGGCGGTGGCGCTTCCCTCGGCGGGAGCGGACCGTCTGGCGACGGTCGTCGAACGCGACGGAGAGCCTGTCGCCGCGCTCGTGCACGACTCCGCGCTGCAGCACAACGTCGAGCTCGTCGAATCGGTGTGCGCGGCCGCGGGGCTGGCGCTCGAGAACGAGCGGCTGCAGGCCGAGCTGCGTGCGCGGCTCGCGGAGCTGCGGGCCTCGCGGACGCGGCTCGTCGACGCGACCGACGCGGAGCGACGGCGGATCGAGCGCGACCTCCACGACGGCACGCAGCAGCGGCTCGTGTCGATCGCGATGTCGCTCGGCCTCCTGGAGTCGAAGCTCTCCGGCGCTCCGGCGGAAACGGGCCCGATCCTGTGCGAGGCGCGCGGGGAGCTCGCGGCCGCGCTGGAGGAGCTGCGCGAGCTGACCCGGGGGATCCATCCCACGATCCTGGCGGAGCGCGGGCTCGCAGTCGCGCTCGACGAGCTGTGCCGGCGTGCCGCGATCCCGACCCGGCTCGAGCTCGTCCTCACGAATCGGCTGCCCGACCAGGTCGAGACCGCCGCCTACTTCTTCGTCAGCGAGGCTCTCACCAATGCCGTCAAGCACGCCCACGCGAGCGAGGCGCGAGTCGACGCCGTTCTCGACGGCCGGCTGCTGATCGTCGAGGTCGTCGACGACGGAGTCGGCGGCGCGGCCTCCGGAGGCGGTTCGGGTCTGCGCGGGCTCGCCGACCGGGTCGAGGCGCTCGGCGGACGGCTTTCCGTGTCGAGCCCGCCCGGCAGCGGCACCGTGCTGCGGGCGGAGATCCCGTGCGCGTAGTCGTCGCCGACGACGCCGTCATCCTGCGGGAGGGGCTGGCACGACTGCTGGAGGAGGCGGGGTTCGAGGTCGCGGGCCTGGCGGCGGACGCCGAGGAGTTGTTGCAGCTCGTCGAGGCGACGCGGCCCGCGGTGGCGCTCGTGGACATCCGGATGCCGCCGAGCTTCACCGACGAAGGACTGCGCGCGGCGAAGCTGATCAGGCGGCAACGGCCCGAGACCGGCATCCTCGTCCTCTCCCAGCACGTGCACGCGCGGTATGCGATGGAGCTGTTCTCGGAGGGCACCGACGGCATCGGCTATCTGCTCAAGGAGCGGGTCTCCGACCTCGCGGAGCTGGCGGCGGCGGTGCGGCGCATCGGCGAGGGAGGGACGGTGCTCGACCCCGACGTCGTCAACGAGCTCGTCGGACGGCCGAGGCAGCGGTCCGATCCGCTCGAGCACCTGACCGAGCGCGAGCGCGAGGTTCTGGCGTTGATGGCCGAGGGGCGGTCGAACCGGGCGATCGCGCAGCGCCTCGTCGTGACCGAGCACACGATCGAGAAGCACGTGAAGCACATCTTCGCGACATTGCGGCTGCCGCCGTCGCCCGACGATCACCGGCGCGTGCTGGCGGTCGTGTCGTACCTGAACGCGCAGTGATCCCCCGATACCCGCCGGCCGTAGCCGCAACGGCTCCGGCTGCCCGGCTATGCAGCGCGCGCTCCGACGGGCACCGCGCTCTGCTACGTCTTGCGTTATTACGTCGCGCGTACTATAGTGGGCTCATGCCCACCCGCCCGAACGACCCGCCGGTGCTGATCCTGACGAGCCTCGCGTCCGGGCAGAAGCACGGTTACGCGCTGTTGCAGGACATCCAGTCCTTCGCCGGCGTACGGCTCGGGCCCGGAACGTTGTACGGCGCGATCGTCCGGCTCGAGGAGCGCGGCCTGATCGAGGCCGTCGGACCTTCCGGGCGCCGGCGTCCCTACCGGCTCAGCGCCGCCGGCGCCGAGGCGCTCGAGAAGACGCTCGCGGAGCTCCGGACGATCGTCGACGAGGGCACGGCGCGTCTCGCCCGCAGCGGCGTGCCGCGCGTCGCGGCGATCGGAGGGACGGCGTGAGCGCGCGTCAGGCGAGCCGCCTGCTCGTGCATCTGTACCCGGCATCGTGGCGGGCACGGTACGGCGAGGAGCTCGCGGCGCTGATCGTCGAGTCGAGTGGCGGCGGGCGGGTTCCGTGGCGGATGCGCGCGGACGTGGCCCTGGCCGCCGGCCGCGAGCGGCTGCGCTCGGCCGGGCTGTCGCGAGGCGGCGCGCCGGCGGAGCGGGCGCGCGGAGGCACGCTGCTCGTGCTCTGCGCGTGGGCGCTTGTCGTCGTCGCCGGGATGATCGTGCAGAAGTTCTCCGAGCACTGGCAGGCGGTCACACCCGCGGCGAGCCGGAGCCTGCCGTCCGGAGCGTTCGACGGACTCGTGGTCGCGGCCGCGCTCGGAAGCCTGCTCGTGCTGGCGGGCATCGTGGCGACGCTGCCGAGCCTGGTCACGTTCCTGCGCGCCGGCGGCTGGCCCGCGATTCACCGCAGGGTCGTCACGGCTGCGCTCCTCACCGCGGTCGCGGTCGCAGCCACGGCCGGGCTGATCTCGTGGAGCCACGGGCTCACCGTTGCCCAGCGAAACGGGCACGACCTCGGTTACGAGATCGGCGCGGGAAGCTGGGCGCTCCTGCTCGTCACGTGCCT
>JBOGZX010000404.1:0-8151 GCA_050697615.1 Gaiellaceae bacterium | reverse complement strand
GCTCGCAACACTCATGACCACGATCTGGGCGCTCACGGCATGCTCGCACCGCTCAGCCAGCGATCGCGCCCACTGGAGCGCCGCGGTCGCCGTTACCGCCCCACGCTCCTAGATGGTTGATTCCGTTTCAGTGGTCGTAGCTTGTGAAGGTGCGGCCGGGTTGGCCGGTCTGCCAGTTGTGCCAGACGCCGGCGGCGAGGGCGAGGATGCGTTGGCAGATCCGGGCCCAGACGCCGGTGAGGGTGCGGCCGCCGTGGCGTTCGAGCGAGAGCTGGCCTTTGCTGGTGTCGATGATCGATTCGATCCGTTGGCGGATGCCGCCGAGGGAGCCGTGGCGGGTTTGTTCGTTGCGTCGGTCGGGTCGGAGCAGGCCTGCCGTGAGCGAGCGGACGGTCTGCTCGAACTCGGCGCCGGCGAAGCCTTTGTCGCCGATGACGACTTCTTGGCCGTGCAGGGAGCCGTCGCGGCGCATCTGCTCGAGCAGCGCTGCGGCGACCTCGCGTTCGGGTTCGTTGGCAGCTGCGAGGCAGAAGCCGTGCGGCATCCCGTCCGGGGAGCAGACGAGGTAGAGCCGGAAGCCCCAGAAGTAGCGCGAGTGCGAGGCGCAGTAGCCGTAGGCGGCATGGCCGGCCAGTTCCGAGCGTTTGACCGTCTCGCGCGACTGGCCGCAGGGCACCGCTGTGGAGTCGAGCAGGCGCAGCGGGTCGCAGAAGGAGGGGGAGCTGCGCGCCAGGACGTTGACGAGCAGACAGATCTGCGGCGCCAGCGCGCGAACACGTTTGTTGTAGCCGGACTGGCCCGGGATGTAGGGAAACAGGTGGGCGAGCCGTTGCCGTGCGAAACGGAGGAAGCGCCGCTCCGCGGGACAGTCGAGAAACACCTGGGCGACCGCCAAGCAGATGATCTCTGCGTCAGCGATCCGTGGCTTGCGACCAGGCCCGGAGCGGCTGGGCAGGAGATCATCGGCGAAGACGTAAAGTGCGGTGAGAAGGGCGTCGAGGTCGGGCGGCACGTGGCCTCCTTGGTCAGCGTTGCATCAGCAACGCCCGACTTCGACGCTCGACCAGAGGACCATTCCTCCGCCGCCATCAATTCGGAATCAATCATCTAGGAGCGTGGGGCGGTAACGGCGATCGACGTGATCGGTTGGAGGCGTTTGGCGGTGATGTTGGCCGGTGAGCGCCGGAAGTGCGCCGCGAGCGAGCGCAGGACTGTCGCGAGCGTCCTGCCGGGGCGGCGGCTGCGCGTGGACGCGCTCGCGGAAGTGCTGTTTCGCTCGTTTCGGTCGCTGATCAAGTCGAGTCCGCCGGCCCGGTGGAGCTTGAGCAGATTGTGGACTGCACAGTGGAAGCGCCACTGCCCACGCGCGGCCGGTTTGCCGCGCATGAGCAGCCTGCGGCCGTCTTGGACGGTGTCGATCTGCCCGAAGACGGGCTCGACGATCGCCTTGCGGCGCGCGTAGACGGCGCGGCCGTTCTTGGTTATCAGCTTGCGCGCCATCCGCTGCTTCGCGCTGGCACCCTTGGCGATCGGCCCGCGCGGCGCGGGCGGCTGCGGCTCCGAGTGTTTGAAGCGGCCGGTCGCGATGTACGGGTCGAGCCTGTGCCCGACGGTGATTACGACGTTGTCCTCGGAGAAGTAGCCGGCGTCGGCGCTCAGCGTCGCGCCCTCGGGCAACGCCGCCCCGAGCGCGTCAAGGTTGCCGGCGAGCTGGGCGAGCGCCGGGGCGAGCTGCCGCACGTCCGGCGCCTCGTCGGACAGCTCTGCAGCAACGATCACCTGCGCGGTCGCATCGACGACCGCCTGCCCGTTGAAGCACTGGTGGAAGGCGCCGTCAGAGGTCTTCATGATCTTCGAATCGGGGTCGGTGAAGTTGCGCTGCGCCTTCGGCTTCGGCTCGAACGGGTCGCGATCGTTCGGCGGCCGGCGAGGCTTCTTTCCCTGCGCCTCCAACTCGCCGCGGCGGGCCGTCTCGGCTGCGTGCGCCTCCTGCTCGAGCGCCTGCTTTGCCTCCCGGATCCGCGCAAGACGCTGCTCGCGCCGTTGCAGCTCCGGCGGCAGCTCGTCGCCACGCAGGTCCGGCCCGTAGCTGTCGTCCTCCTCAGCGTCGACGGCTTCCGCCTCCTCGAGCACCGCCCTCACGTTGGCGCGGATCGCGGCGATCTCCGCGTCCAACTCGGCCTCCTTCTTGACCATCCGCTCGTAGCTCATCGCCTTATGCCGCGACGCGTTCGCGCGCAGCTTCGTCCCGTCGAGAGCCAACGAGCCCAGCCCGACCAGCTTCGCCTGCCTGCACAGCCTGAGCGCCTGCACAAAAAGCTCCCCGAGCGCCTCCAGGTGGCGGGCGCGGAAACGAGCGATCGAGCGGTAGTCGGGGTGCTGGTCGGCGCAGAGCATCCGCACCGCCACGTCGCGGTAGGTCGCCCGCTCCAGCTTCCGCGAAGAGCAGACGCCGTTCGCGTAACCGTAGAGCAGCAACTTGACCATCAAGCGCGGGTCGTAGGGCGGATAGCCACGCTCCTCCTCATAGCCGGCGTAGACCCCCGACAGATCGAGCGTGCCCGACTCGACCAGATCGGAGACGAAGTGCGCCAGATCGCCCTCCGGGATCCACTCCCGCAGCACCGGCGCCAATAGCAGCACCTGCTCGGGGTCGTACGGCCGAAACGTCTTCTCCTCGGCCACCGGCCGGCGCGCCTCCTCGACCCCCACTGCCGGCTCGACCTCGACCAGCCGCCCCTGCCCCAAAACCGCCCCAACCGCCGCCGCTGCCATCCCTTCCTCCTTGACTCGACGTCAAGGCCGAGCCTAGGACCGCGCCCGGATGGACACGGTTACTGACCCACGCTCCTAGCCAGCGCCGCTCGCGCTGGGCAGTCCGGCGACGGTCGCCTTGCTGCGCGGCATCGAGCATCGACGCGAGCACGTACTCGGCGATCGGCACGGCGTAGCCGCCGGCAGCGTTCGTGACGGCGGTGCCGTCCGGTACCCAGGCTTTCTCCGCGAGGTGCTCCGCGCCGGCCGAGCCGAGCTGCAGCCAGCGAAGCCGCGGCGTCGCTGAGCGCGCCGGCGGGCGGGAGGCGAAGAGGACCTGGGCGTCCTTGTCCGCGAGGTGATCGGCGTCCGCCCCGGGGCGGTGGTCGATGACGACACGCGGCGAAACGGCTGCGAGACGCGCGAGCTGGTCAGCGTTCAGCGGGAACGCGTTGACGATGCGAACGATGGGCGCGGACGGGCTCCTGCGCCTACTGCGACGCGACCGTCTCGAGCGCAGTACGTTCAACGAACTCGATGTCGACGTCGATGCCGAGGCCCGGCTGGGCCGGGATGTCGACGTACCCGTCCACGAGCCGCGGGAGACCGTGCGCAAGGCGAGAGAGGAGCGGATTCTCGAATGTGTCGAACTCGAGCAGCGGCGCGGCGTGAAGTGGGACCTCGCTGACGTCGGGGATCACCGCGAGCACCTGCAGGGTCGCCGCCATCAGCACGGCGCCGCCCCACGCGTGCGGCACGCATGACATGCCCGCGAGCGACGCGATCTCGGCGACGAGCAGCGTCTCGCCGATTCCGGAGCAGATCGCGACGTCGGGCTGGACGATGTCCGCCTTTCGATCGGCGATGAATGCCGCGAACGCACTGCGCGTCTGGAGTCCCTCGCCCGCCGCGACTGCGATGTCAAGCGTGTCGGCGAGCTGGGTGTAGCCGGGATAATCTGACCCGGCGATGAGACGAGTGAGCGGTTCTTCGAACCACCGGAAGCCGAGCCGCTCGAGCTCACGACCAACCACGATCGCCTGCGGAAGCGTGTACGCCCCGTTCCCGTCAGCCATCAGCTCGAGACCGGCGGGCAGCGACTCGCGGACGCGGGCGAGGTTTCGAAGCTCGCGCGCGATCTCATAGCGCCCGATCCGGAGCTTGACCGCGGAGAATCCCTGCTCGACAAACCGCGCCGTCTCCGCCAACCATGATTCCTCCGGGTCGACGTCGCGGTAGTAACCGCCGCTCGAAGCGTACGCGCGTACGCGGTTGCGGACGGCGCCACCATAGAGCGTCGACACGGGAACGCCGAGGCGGCGCGCACGCAGATCGTCGAGCGCGATCGCAATCGGCGCGACCGCGAACCCGTTACGGCTTCGACCGGCCAACGCGAGCCAGTGGCTGCGCACGGCGAATGGATCGCCGCCGATGAGTCCCCGCCCGAGTTCCGAGATCGTCGCGGCGAGCCCAGCTCCGGCATACGTCTCGCCCCAACCTGTCACGCCATCCTCGTCCTTCAGACGGACGAGGATCGACGATCGCGAGTCGTACCACGCCGAGGCAGGCCCGCGAACGTCGGCGAGCTGGTGTCGCAGGACAAAAACGTCGACGCTCTCGATCCGCATCGCCGAGGTAAGATAATACGGATTACCTTTGCGGGTCAAACCCGCCGTCTGTGAATGGAAGACCTCAGCCCTCAACTGTCGCGCGCCCCCGGCAGCAGCCGCAAGCGCACCACGCTCGCCGACCAGGTCGCGTCGCTGATCGAAGAACGGATCCTCCAGGGGACGCTTGCGCCAGGCGAGAAGCTGCCGATCGAGTACGACCTGGCGAGCGAGCTCAACGTGAGCCGGACCGTGATCCGGGACGCCGTCAGGACGCTCGCGGCGCGCCGTCTCGTCGACGTTCGGCAGGGGTTGGGGACAGTGGTGACCGACCCCGATCCGGAGGCTTACTCACACGCAGCGCTCATGTTCCTCGTGCGCTCCGACTGCACCGTTCACGCGCTCTGGGAGGCGCGGAAGACGCTCGACTTCGAGATGACCGCTGCAGCGATCCGGTCCGGCACCGCGGACTGGTCTCGCGCCGAGGCGGGACTGACGGCGCTCGAGAAGACGGTCGCGACACGCGACTGGGACGGCGCGCTCCTCGCGCATGCCCGTTTCCATCTCGCACTCATGACGGCGATGGGGAATCCGGTCATCGAGATCCTGCTCCAGCCGATGCTCCACGTGATCATCGCCACTCCGAGCGCACCTGAGTCTCCGGTCCGGAAGCAAGGCTGGAACTTCGACCTCGCGCGTCACCCCCCGCTACTCGACGCCGCGAAGGCGGGCGACGTCGAGGCGCTTCGAGCGGCGGTCGAGAAGCACTACGCCCCGGCGAAGCGGATCGACCGTCGCGCAAGCAACAGCCTGCTCCGCGAGTCGCCTGCCGCAATGGAAGTGCTTCGCCAAGCACAATCCGGGCGATGACCCTTCTCCCCGGCAGCGAAGCGCTCAAGCTGCTCTTCCCCGCCACTGCGTCGCAGACGTATACGGACACCGCGAACTACGGCTTGCCTCCGCGCACGACGATTGCCGCTTTGCAGCACGCACTCGAACGCTGGTCCGACGGCAGCGCGGACTGGGTTGAGGACTGGGACTCGGCAGGGGACTCGTGCCGCGAGCTCTTCGCCCCGATGATCCACGCCGAACCAGCAGAGATCGCGCTGATGCCTGCGGCGTCGGTGGGAGCCGGCCTCGTCGCGGCGAGCCTCGAACCGGGCGGCGAAATCCTCGTGCCCGAGGACGAGTTCCGATCGATTCTGTTCCCGCTGCTCGCAGCGGCGCGCGCACGGGGCACAAGCGTGCGGCGCGTGCCGTTCGGCCGGCTGGCGGAGGAGATTCGTTCCGACACGACCCTCGTCGCGACAAGCCATGTTCGCTCGAACGGCGGAGCGCTCCAGGATCTCGAGGCCGTCGGGGAAGCGGCACAGCAGCACGGCACCCGCGTGCTCATCGACGCCACTCATTCTGCCGGCGTCCTCAACGTCGACGTCGGCGCGACTCGGGTCGACTTCCTCGTTGCGGCCGCGTACAAGCACCTTCTATGCCCGCGCGGTGTCGCATTTCTCTACGTTTCGCGCGACGGTTGGGACGACCTCGCACCGTACGTCTCCTCGTGGCGCTCCGCCGCCGAGCCGTACGCATCCTTTTACGGCGGCGACCTCTCGGATCTCGCGCCGAGCGCCGCCCGCTTCGATGTCTCGCTCGCCTGGCACGCGTGGTTCGGGGCGCACGAGTCGCTCTCCCTCCTCTCAGAGATCGACTGCGCGGCGCGCGAGGCGTGGGCCGTTGGCCTCGCATCACAGTTCGCAGCGGGCATCGGCGTGCCGCCAACCGGCTCGTCGATTGTAGGATTCGAGTGCGGCGACCTGGACGGAGCGCGTGAGGCCCTTCGCGACGCAGGGGTCGTCGCGTCGTTCCCCCACGGCGCAGCCCGCGTCTCGTTCCACGTCTACAACACAGAAGAGGACGTGGAAACCGCGATCCGCGCGTGCGAGGCGCTCGTCCGCTACTAGCGGATCGCCGCAGCAAACGCACTGAACGCGGCGTCCGGCGCTCCCTCGTACGGAGGTAAGAGCCGCAGCGGGAATCCGGGATCGTGGAGCTTGGAGATCGCCTTCTCGAAGGCTCCGTCCATATGCGCGTATGGGGAGATCGCTTCGACGAGTAGGCGCTCCACTTCGGCGCAACGATCACCGAGACGCGCAAGCTCGGTTCCGCGAGCCGCATGGTAGGAGCGCGCGAGCCCGAAGTCGAACATCGCGACCGACGCGAGGAGGCCGCACTCCCGTCGATCGCGCAGCCGCGAGTAACCAAACTCGGTAGGGAAGAACTGCAGTTCCGGCGCGGCGTCGATGCACAAGCGCAGGGCTTCCAGATCGGTCGTGGAGTACTTGACCCCTACGAGGTTCGGATGCCGTCCTGAGAGCCTTCGGTACTGCTCGGGGCCGAGGAGGAGCTTTGTGCGCGTCTGGTTGTAGTGATGGAAGCTGCAGTCTTCGAACCGCCCGCAAGTCGCGTCGAAGAACGCGTCGATCTCCGACTCGCGAAGCGTGCCCCAGCACGGAAACGACAGCTGAAACGACCGGCAGCCGACGCTTCTCGCCCACTCGATTCGCTCGACGATTGTCTCGAGCGAGAGACTGACCACGCCGAGGGTCGGCTCGACTCCGACGGTGTGCGCCTCGTCGAGAAACGCCGCGCCGACTGCCCGATACTGCCCCTCCGATACGGCATAACCCTCACCCGCGGTTCCGAACACGTACAGATGGCGAGTTACGGCGCCGCGGCGCCTCACCTCTTGTCGAAAGAGCGGCTCGTCGAGCCGGTACGCGGAGTCCCAGGGAATGGTGCAGGTTGCAAACAGGACGGGCGGAAAGCGCTTGGCCTGGTCAATCATCAGTCGTATTATCTATTTGTGAGGCTAGTCCGCTATGGCGTCGTCGGCGCCGGCGCGATGGGTGGCGTCTACTGCGCCGTGCTCACGAACGGGATGACGCACGGTGGCGCGCTCGTGGCAGTCGCGGGCGGCTCGCGGGCGGCGGCGCTTGCCGCCCGCCATGGCGTGGAAGCCGAAGAAACGCCCGAGCGCCTGATCGCGCGTCGCGACCTCGACGGCGTGGTCATCGCGACGCCCCCGTCCACGCACATGCCGCTGACGATCGAAGCGGCGCGCGCTCAGAAGCACGTGCTCGTCGAGAAACCGATGGCCCGCAACGTCGACGAATGCGACGCGATGATCGCGGCCTGCGACGAGGCCGGCGTCGTTCTCGCGGTCAACAAGCTGACGCGATACCGCGATACGACGAGAGAGCTCAAGCGGCTGATCGACCTCGGCACGATCGGCGAGATCAGAATGATCCGCGTGCAGCTGACGCGTGCCGGCCTGGAGGAGAATCTGCCCGGAAGGGCACTCGGCGGGATGGCCTGGATCAGGAACGAATCGGAGGGAACCGAGTGGCTCGACTGGGGCTGCCACGCGTGCGACATGCTGCGCTTCCTGACCGGAAGCGAGCCGACCCTCGCTTTCGGCCAGTTCGCGGATTTCCGATCCGACCCGGAACCGCCGCTCCACCGGAGCGGCATGTGCCAGTACACGTTCGAGAACGGAGTCCTCGCGCAGATCTGGATGTCGAGCGAGCTGGCGCTCCCGGGGCTCACTTCCCAGACCGAATACGTCGTCGCAGGCGCCGACGGCATTCTCGCCGCAGACATGTACGGGAAGCTCATGCTCGGACGGAACGGGACGTGGACGGTCGCTGCCGAACAGGCGCCGTTCGACTACGTGCACAACCAGTGGGATCCGGTCCGGCTCGCCGGGTGGGCCCGTCAGGTCGACGATCTGACG
>JBOGZX010000403.1:0-2919 GCA_050697615.1 Gaiellaceae bacterium | reverse complement strand
TGACCAGGGCGCAGCGCTGGCCGAGATCTGGTCGCTCGGCGCACTCTGCGATCTCGCGCTCGCGTCGGGCGACGCGGAGGGGGCGCTCGCGCACGCGGAGCGGTGGCAGCGGGCGACGCTCGAACGTGCAATCGGCGACGCCGACCTGTCGCCCGCGCCGGAGCAGGTCGAGGCGTTTCTCCGCCTCGATCGCCGCGAGGAGGCGGCGGCCGTGTTCGCGCCGTTCGAGCTGGCCGCCTCCGCCAAGGCCCAGCCGTGGGCGCTCGCGCGGGCGGCGAGATGTCGCGGCCTGCTGGCGGCGGCCGGGGCGTTCGAGCCGATCTTCGAGGAGGCGCTCGTGCTCCACGCGCAGACGCCCGACGTGTTCGAGTCGGGCCGGACCGAGCTCGCGTTCGGGGCCCGATTGCGGCGCGTGGGCGAACGCGCCCGCGCGCGCGAACGGCTCCGCTCTGCGCTCGTCGTCTTCGACGGGCTCGGAGCCGACCCCTGGGCCGAGATCGCCCGCACCGAGCTGGCCGCGACCGGCGAGCGAGCGCGCCGCCGCGACCCGAGCACCGTTGACGAGCTGACCCCCCAGGAGTTCCAGATCTCGCTGCTGCTCGCACAGGGGCGGACGACGCGCGAGGCGGCGGCTGCGCTGTTCCTCAGCCCGAAGACGATCGAGTACCACCTGCACAACGCATACCGGAAGCTCGGTGTCCACTCGCGAGACGAGCTGCGCGTCGCGTTGCGATCGAAGGATCGAACGGAGGTAATGGCGCCGGCCGGAGAATGATCGGCCGCTGAACATCGCCCTCAACGGGCGCCCGGCTCGACCAGCCCGCTCTCGTACGCGAAGACGACGGCCTGCACGCGGTCGCGCAGGGCGAGCTTCCGCAGGATCCGGGCGACGTGGGTCTTCACGGTCGCCTCGCCGAGGATGAGCTCGGCGGCGATCTCGGCGTTCGAGAGCCCGCGGGCGAGCAGGCGCAGCACCTCCAGCTCGCGCGCGCTCAGCTCGGCGAGCGCGGGCGCCGCCTCGGCCGGCGCCGGACGGTCGACGAAGCGTTCGATCAGCCGTTTCGTGATCGCGGGCGCCAGCAGCGCCTCGCCGCGCGCGACCGTCCGCACCGCCGTCACGAGCTGCTCGCGCGGGGCGTCCTTCAGCAGGAAGCCGCTCGCGCCGGCGCGGACCGCGGCGTAGACGTACTCGTCGAGGTCGAACGTCGTGAGCACGAGCACACGGGCGTCGACGCCGGCTTGACGCAGCCGGCGCGTCGCCTCGATCCCGTCCAGCTCGGGCATGCGAACGTCCATCAGCACCACGTCGGGCTGCAGCTCCTTCGCCAGACGAACGGCCTCCTTGCCGTCGGCGGCCTCGCCGGCGACCCCGATCCCCTCCGCGAGCTCGAGGATCAGGCGAAAGCCGGAGCGGACGAGCTCCTGATCGTCGGCGAGCAGCACCCGGATCATGTGAGCGGCAATGTCACCCGCAGTGCGAACCCCTGCGCACGCGGTCCGGCGATGAAGTCGCCGCCGAGCAGCGCCACCCGCTCGCGGATCCCCGCCAGTCCACGACCGGTGCCCACGCCGGCGCCGGACCCGTCGCCGTCGTCGGTCACCTCGACGCCGACCGCATCGAGCCTGTAGCGGAGCACGACCTCGACCCGACGGGCGGCGGCATGCTTGCGCACGTTCGTGAGCCCTTCCTGCAGCACGCGATAGGCGGTGAGATCGAGCGCGGGCGGCAGCGGCGCGGGCTCGCCCTCGATGCGGAGGTCGACGGCCAGCCCGTCCGCCCGCGTCTGTTCGAGCAGTCTGCTCAGACGCGCGAGGCCGGGGTCCGGCGCCCACCCGGCCGACTCGTCGTCGCGCAGCGCGCCGAGGACCCGCCGCATGTCGCCGAGCGCCGCCCGTGCCGTCTCCCTGATCGCGAGCAGCGGCCGCTCGACCAGCGCCGGGTCGTGGGCGAGCGCGCCCTCGGCCGCATCCGCCTGCACCGCGATCACGCTCATCGCGTGCGCGACCTCGTCGTGCAGCTCGCGCGCGATCCGCGTCCGCTCCTCCGCCACCGCCGCACGCGCGCGCTCTTCGCGCTCGCGGTCGAGCTGGACCGCCAGCTGCTCCATCGCCTCCGCACGCAGCCGCTGATGACGCAGCGCCAGGCCGAACAGGAAGGGG
Source organism: Gaiellaceae bacterium (assembly GCA_050697615.1). Taxonomy (GTDB): domain Bacteria; phylum Actinomycetota; class Thermoleophilia; order Gaiellales; family Gaiellaceae; genus PALSA-600. The sequence continues at coordinate 759 of JBOGZX010000403.1, read as the reverse complement.
ACGACGATCAGCGCCAGGTCGCCCGCGAGGGTCGATGCCCATGCTGCCAGCGAGTGCGGCTTCGGCTGCGCCAGCTGCGAGACGCCGCCCGCCGCGCCGAGCGCGGCCAGCCCCGCGAACATCCGCCGCCCGTTGCCCGCGCTCGCCCCGAGCGAATAGGAGACGAGCAGGAAGGCGGCGAGGAACACGATCGAGTCGTGCGAGCCCACGAGCCCGACCTCGACCGCGTTGGTCGCCGCGATGACGACCGCGACGCCCAGCGGGCGGCGGCTACGCCACGCGAGCGGCAAGGCCCACAACGGTGCAACCAGATAGCTGACGAGGCCGCCGCCCGGCTGGAGCGCGGTCGCCAGCGTCACCAGCTTCACGGCCAGCAACGCGACCGCGAGGGCGACGTCGAGGAGCGGCAAGCCGAAGATCGTCCTCCGCATGCCGCCGAACCTACCGCGAAGCCCGCCGACCCGCATCCGTCGCAGGGCGGATCGGAACCGCGCCACGATCAGCCGTACGACGGGCCGCGATCGCCCGTGCGCCGGATGCGGGCGCCGGCCCGTCGGCCTAGCGTCGCAGACATCCAAAACCGAGCCGAAAGGGCTGCCTCATGTCGACGTTCTCCAACGCACCAGCACTCCGGCGCCGCGCCTGCGCGCTCGCCCTCCCCGCCTTCCCGCTGACGCTTCTCGCCGGCACCCTCCTCTCCCCGACCGACTCGACGAAGAACGCGACGCAGCTTCGCGCCGCGGCCGCGCACGCCGGGCG
>JBOGZX010000402.1:0-1784 GCA_050697615.1 Gaiellaceae bacterium | reverse complement strand
ATGGTGCGCAGTTCCGGCGCGGCCGGCGGTGGAGCGGCGACGGCTCTTCCGCTTGCCCACGCGTGCGGGCACCTGCAGCGTGCCGCCGTTCTGTTCACCCGCGCGACGACCGCCGCCGCCCCCGGCGCGCTGCTCGCCGCGTCGGCGGAAGCGAGGCGGGCGAGCCCGTACCTCGTTCAGGCCGCGCTCGGCCTACGCGAAGCGGGCGCGCGGTGACGCAAGCTCAACGGGTAGAGCGATCGCCTGTCCAGCGGAGAGCTGCCGGTTCGAATCCGGGCTTCGGGGTCCAGGACACCGAAGCCCCGCCTTGAGGCGGGCCTTCGCGTAACTCACCTGGCCGGAAAGCCTGGAGCGCTCTCGGGCGTCGCAGGACGCTCGGGCATGTCAGGCTTCGAGCCGTTCGCAAGGTATGAGGCTTCTCGATCTCAGCCATCTGGCCGCCCAGCTCGACGGCGTCACCGAACGCCGTCAGGACGGCCTCGTCCATTGGCGGTACCGCGGGCGCTTGATCGCCCGGCAGCTCGACCACAGTCACGTCGTCATCCGCGTGTCGTTCGAATCCAGAGACTTCCTTCTCCGGTCGTTCCCCGAGACGTTCTCCGTGCCGGCGCGCTTCGCCAAGCACATGATGATGGTCGCCGATCTGGAGAACGGCAACCCGGACGCCGTCGAAGACGCCGTCATCGGCGCCTGGGAGCTGCAATCGGGCAGGTAGTCCTCGTGCATCGCGGGTCAGAAGTCGCCGCAGGTATCGACCTTGATCTGCCGACTCCGCCGCCCGAGAGCACCGGCGCCCGCGCACGTGCGTGAGCGCACGCCGAAACGGCGGCGAAGGGCGCGAGCGCAGCGGAGACGACGGCCATCCGCACCGGCCTCCGGGTATATCACCCGCCGCTGCGGTCGACGAAGTCGTTGTCGTCGAACCCCGGCAGCGAGCTGCCTCCCTCGATGCAGAGGGCGAGGTAGAGGGCAGTGCCAGGGTCGCCGGTCCAGAGCGAGTAGCGTCCGCGCCCCACCTCGCGCCGCACGCGCTCGACCTGGGCGACGGCGTGCATCGCGAATGCGCGGGCGCGGTCGAGCCAGAGCTCGTCGCCGGTGCGTTCGAAGAGCTTCAGGAAGGCCAGCCCGTTTCCCGCCGTGCCGTGACAGAGGCTCGCGCCCTTCGCGAGCGGGCCGGCCCGCCAGGTCAGCTCGCCGCCCGCGAGCAGCAGGCGCTCGTGCTCGTCGTCGCCGGGTGCGATCCGAGCGAGGCACGCGACCATGCCGGGCGCGCCGTGACACCACTGCAGGCGGATCGCGCCGTCGCGTCCGGCGAGGCCGGCGTCCGCGAGCGGCGGCCAGTTCGCGAGCCCGTCCTCCTCGACCGCGTAGCGTTTGAAGACCTCGCTCGCGCGCCGGTGGAGGTCGCTGTCGGGCTCGTGTGCGAGCGCGGCGACGCATCCGGCGAAGCCGTGCGCGGGGCCGAGGTAGCGACTCACGCGGCCGTAGAGGTCCTGCGTCCACAGGTCGGACTCTTCCCACGCGCCGCGAAGCCGGTGGGCGCTCTCGCCCCACAGCCCGGGCCGGTCGATCCCGCGTGCGGCGAGCATCGTCCCGGGGCTTCCCCACATGAACTCGCGGTGTGGGTCGTCGGCGTTCGCGGCGACGAGCTCGGCGATGCGGTCCGCGATCCCGGAAGAAGGCGCCAGCCGGTGCAGCGTGAGCAGGATCCCCGTCTCGCCCATCCACAGGCTCGGTGGATGAGCCCATTCCTCGAACTCCGGGGCCGCGCGGTAGGCCTCGAT
>JBOGZX010000401.1:0-6244 GCA_050697615.1 Gaiellaceae bacterium | reverse complement strand
CCGGCTCCTACGAGCCGGTCGACCTCGGCCCGGGCGTGTGCGCCTTCGTCCGCGGCGGCGCCCTCCTCTGCGCCGCCGGCGTCGATCCCGGTGCGGTCGTGGCGCCGCCCGACGGCTGGCACGACGTGCTCGGCGTGCGCGGCCTGGCGCTCGCAGTCCGCAAGTAACAGACTGTTACAAGCGTTGTTCCTGCGACCGGGAATCGGCGCCGGCGACTCGCATTCGCAAGTAACAGACTGTTACAAGCGTGAGGGTTCGGACGTCAGGCCCCGACGCGCTGCAGGGCCTCCAGCACCTCGCCTCGCGGCGCGAGGACGAGATCGATGCCGAGGCTCGGGAACCGGCTGCGCACGAAGTCGAGGTCGGGGTCGAGATAGACGGTCGCGATCTTCAGCCGATCGCCGATCATCACGAGCGGCACGATCCGCTCGCGCTGGGCGACGTGCAGCGGCACGTAGAGGAAGAGCCTGTGGTCGGGTGCGAAGTCCCGAAGCCCCTCGAACGGCCTGCCGCTTCGCAGGGCCAGCGCGAGCGCGAGGTCGCGGTCGTCGGCCAGCCGGAGGTCGAGCAGCACGTCCTCCGGGCGCTCGCCCGGCCGGGATACGAGCACGTCCAGCAGGCCTCCGATCCCGAGCCGGCGCGCCTTCTCGGAGTCGGCTGCGGCGAGCAGATCCTCGGTCAGCGGCGAGAGCTCGTCGCGTGCGTTCACGAGCGTTGCGCCTCGGTCGCGAAGACGTTGACGGAGATCCGGTCGGGGACCGCCGAACGGACGTCGAGCCGGTACGGCAGCCGCGTGTCCATCTCGTTCAGGAGATCCGTCGGCTCCTGGAGCGCGACGTCGATCGTCGCGCGTCCGTCCTCGAACCGGCGGATGTAGACGTCCTCCACCCTGGGCAAGGACTCGAGCGCCCGTTCGAAGGCGGACAGCGACGCGAAGTCGGAGAACGGCCCGGCCTCGAGCTCGATCCGCGCGTCCAACGTGCCGTGCCCGACCTCCGGAGTCGGAACGGCGGGCTCGTCGGCGTGCGGGGGAGGAACGGGAGCCGGCTCGCCGCGCAGGTCCAGGCGCGCAAGTGCGCTCTCGACGTCCCGCACCAGCCCGTGCATCGTCGCGCTGAGCGCATCCCGGAGTCGCAGCAGCTCGTCCACCTGGGCGCGCGCGGACTCGTTCCGGAGGAACGTCTCCCCGTGGGTGCGGGCGGCCTCGGCGTGCGCCGCCTCGACGATCTCGTGCGCGCGCTCGTCGGCCTCGTCGGCGGCGTTCTCGCGCGCGTGCAAAAGCTGCGTCGCCCGCGCGGATGCCTCGAGCTCGCGCAGGCGGGCACGGTCGATCAGCGCGTTCAGCTCGGCCCGCTCGTCCTCCAGCCGCTCGACGCGCTCGCGTAAACCCCTCAGCTCGGCGTCGGACTGCGAGGCGAGCAGGCGAAACCGTGCGAGCAGCACTTCGACGTCGGCGACGCGATAGCCGCCGACGAGGGTTCGTCGCAGAAGCTGCTCCGGCCGCACGTCCGACATCAAATCCTCCTGAGGGAGGATTCCTACCAGGCTCGGCTCGGTCCAGGCTCAGAGCAGGTGCTTGAGCCACGCGGGCTTGCACTCGCAGCGCAGGTGCGTCTCGCCGCAGCCGCGGCACGTCCAGCGGTTGAGCATGATCCAGCGCAGGTGGGCGAGCTCGACCGCGATCGCGACGCAGAAGGCGGGCAGGAGCTCGACGTTCCTCACCCCGACAGCATTCCCGCGATCCGGCCGACCCGCAATGGGCCACGCGGCCCATCCTCCTCACGGGCGCGGCCCAGCAATTGAAGTACCCTCCGCCCGTGGCCGAGGCAACCCACCCGCTGCCCACGCTCGAGTGGGACACGCCGCTCTTCCGGCAAGCTGCCACGCAACTCTCCCACGCGCTCGAGCTCGCCGAGGTGCCCGACTTCGTCTCGACGCGGCTCGCGCATCCGGAGCGGGCGCTGATCCTCACATTGCCGGTGCGGATGGACGACGGCTCGTATCAGACCTTCCCCGCCTATCGCGTCCAGCACTCGTCGGTGCTCGGCCCCACGAAGGGCGGAATCCGCTACGACGCCGGAGTCGACCTCGGTGAGTGCGCGGCGCTCGCGATGTGGATGACGTGGAAGTGCGCCCTGCTCCGGCTGCCCTACGGGGGCGCCAAGGGGGGAGTGCGCTGCACGGCGCGCGACCTGTCGCCCGGCGAGCTGGCGCGGATCACGCGGCGCTTCACGGCGGAGCTGGCGCCGTTCATCGGTCCGCAGCTCGACATCCCGGCGCCCGACATGGCGACGAACGAGCAGACGATGGCCTGGATGATGGACACCTATTCGATGCAGAAGGGGTATGCCGTGCCCGAGATCGTCACCGGCAAGCCGATCGCGATCGGGGGCTCGGTCTTCCGGCACGAGGCGACCGGGGCCGGCGTCGTGATGATCGTCGACCGTGCGTGCGGCCGGCTCGGCTGGGACCTCTCGGCGCAGCGCTGCGTCGTGCAGGGGTTCGGGAACGTCGGCGGCATCGCGGCGACCGAGCTGCACGAGAAGGGTGCTGTCGTCGTCGCCGTCTCCGACATCTCCGGCGGCGTGCACGCCGAACAGGGCCTCGACATTCCGACGCTGCATGCGTACGTGGCGGAGCACGGCTCGCTCGAGGGCTACGAGACGGGCGTGGAGCGTCTGTCGAACGCGGAGCTGCTGGAGCTTCCGTGCGACATCCTCGTGCTGGCCGCGCGCGAGGACCAGGTGACCGGCGCCAATGCGGCGGGCCTGCAGTGCAAGCTGGTGGTCGAGGGCGCGAACGGCCCGACGTCGGTCGACGGCGACCGCATTCTCGCCGAGCGCGGGATTCCCGTGCTGCCCGACATCCTCACGAACGCCGGCGGCGTCACCGTCTCCTACTTCGAGTGGGTCCAGGATCTGGGGCGGCTCTTCTGGGACCGCGACGAGATCCGCCGCCGACTCGCCGACAAGATGGCGGACGCGTTCGACCGGGTCTGGGAGGTCTCGCAGGAGCGGGAGATCTCGCTGCGCGACGCGGCGCTCGTGGCCGCGATCCGCGAGGTCTCGGCGGCGCTCGAGGCGCGCGGTGTGTATCCGTGACGGTTCAGCTCGCACGTGATGCGATGGTGCCGGAGCCGTTCGCCCTCGACTCGAGCGCGAACGCGCGCGAGGCGGGCGAGGTGCTCTCACGTGACGCGGTGCGTGCGGTGCTGGTGTGCGACGGCGCCAAGCTGACGGGTGTCGTCACGAGGAAGACGCTCGTGCGCGAGGTGGTGGCTGCGGGCCGCGACCCGGAGCGGACGACGCTGGGCGAGATCGCCGAGCAGCCGAACGCCACGATCGACTCCATGATGCCGCTCGACGCGGCCTTCGCGTTCCTCGAGGAGCAAGACTACGAGCGGGTACCGGTCGTCGAGGACTCGAGGCTCGTCGGCGTGCTCTCGCGCTCGGCGATCCAGCGCCGTCTCGCCGAGGACGAAGCTCCGGCGCCCCTCGCCGAGGCGTAGGCTCAGGCTGCGAGCGCGGGCGCGGCCTCCGCGAGCAGCACCTCCAACGCGTCGGCGAGTCCCTGCCGGACGCCGTCGTCCACCAGGCCCCCCTCGTCGTCCAGCTTCTCGGCCGCGTGGCCCACGGACAGTTCGGCATCGGTCACCCGGGCGCCCATCGCGCCGAGCACCTTGCGGAGCTCGGCCGCCGACCAGACTCCTCCGAACGCGCCCGCGCTCGAGCTGATCACCGCGACCGGCTTGTTGCGGAAGGGGTTCGTGACGAGCGGTCGGGACGCCCAGTCGAGTGCGTTCTTGAGGGCGCCCGGGACCGACGAGTTGTACTCGGGGGTCGCGAAGAAGACGGCGTCGGCGTCGCGGACGAGCGAGCGGAGCGCCTCGACCGTGGCGGGCCCGGGCACGCCGTCGTCGTCGGCGTCGTAATGGGGAATCGCCCTCAGGCCGCCCCACAGCTCGATCTCGACCCCGGGCGGCGCCTCCTCGCGCAGCGCGCGGAGGAGGGCCGTGTTGACGGAGTCGCGGCGGAGCGAGCCGCTGATCGCGAGGACGCGCATCGTCAGCCGTCCTGACCGACCAGCGTCAGCTCCGCCTTCAGCGTGACATCGTTCGAGAGGGCCGGCTCGCCGTTCGGGAGCGGCATGTTCCAGTTCATGTCGAACTGCGTCCGGTCGACCGTCGTCTGCAGCTCGAGCCCGACGCGGGTCGCGCCGAAGTGGTCGACCGCGGGGCCGGTGATCTGTCCCGCCAGGGTCGCCGGGCGGGTGATGCCCTTGATCGTCAGCTCGCCGGGCAGCTCGACGGCGTCGCCGTCCCGCCGGATCTCGCGGGAGACGAACCTCACCTCGGGATGCCGTTCGACGTCGAAGAACTCGGGCGATGCGAGATGGGCCTCGAGGTTCTCGTCCTTGACGGTCAGGCTTGCGATCTGCGCGACGCCGGTCAGCGTGCCGTCGACGAGGCTCGCCTCGAAGTCGGGCACGTCGCCGCGGAACGTCGCGACCGCGTAGGGGACCTCGAAGGTGATGCCCGAGTGGACCGTGTCGGCGGTCCACGTCCCGGTCGGAACGGCCTGCGTCTGCTCGATGGTGCTCATGGTGCGCCTCCTTGAGAAGTACGAAACTTGATGACGCAAGCATCATACACAAAAAGCTTGCGCGCGCAAGTACCACTGTCGGTAAGCGCGGTCGAGGTCGAGCTCTCGCGGTCAGCAGCAGGTGTGCGCACCGGGCGGCGCGGCGCCCTCTTCCGGCGCAGGGAGCTCGGCGGCCGCGAGGGCCGCGCCGTCGAGCAGGTCGTGGACGCTGAAGCGGATGCTCTGCAGGCCGTAGCGGCGGAGCACCTCGCGCACGATCACCGCTCCGCCGACGATCATCCGCGCGCGGTCCGGGTCGAGCCCCGGTACCCGACGCCGCTCTCGGAGTGGCAGCGCTGCGAGATCGGCCGTGAAGCGCTCGATCTGGTCGAGCGTCGGCTCGTTGCTTCCGGCGAGCACCGCCAGCTGCCCGACGGTTCCGGCGACGCCGACGATCTCCGAGGCCTCGAGCGCCGGCAACAGGCTGCGCATCGCTTCGGCCGCGGCGGCGAGCTCGTCCGGCTGTGGCGGATCGGCGTGCAGGAACCGCTCGGTGAGCCGCACCGAGCCCATGTCGAGGCTCGTCCGGAAGCCTTCCAGGATCAGCTCGGTGGAACCGCCGCCGACGTCGAGCACCAGCGTGCCGGGCGCGACCGCGCCGACGCCGGTGCGGGTCAGATCCGCCTCCTCGTCGCCCGAGAGCAGCCGCGTCGAGAAGCCGTACGACCATTCGAGCTCGCCGAGGAACGCCTCGCCGTTCTCGGCGTCGCGGACGGCGCTCGTCGCGACGGCGAGCGTGCGCGTCGCGCCCAGTGCCTCGAGCTCGCGCCGGAAGCTCGTGAGCGTGTTCCGTACGCGGGCGATCGGGACGGGGAGCAGGCGGCGTCGCCGGTCGACGCCTTCGCCGAGCCCTGTGACCACCTCGCGGCGCACGATCTCGTCGACGCGCCCCTCCTCCACGTCCGCGACGAGAAGTCGTGTCGAGTTGGTGCCGAGGTCGACGGCCGCGACGCGGGTCACCTGCGCGGCACGCTGCCGCGGAGGCGCGCCACCGAGGCAAGCGTCTCTGCGGCGGCGGCGCTCAGCACCTCGAGCTCCGCGAGCGACCGTCGCAGGTGCCCCGTTGCCGCCTCGAGCCCAGGCCCGCCGTCGGAGAGCGCGGCGGCGCGATGCTCGGCTCGGTGTGCGCCGCGCGAGAGGCTGTCGAGAGCGTCCGCCGCCGTCTCGGAGAGCGCGCGGAACGCCCGCCACATCCGGAGCCCGCGCAGGGCGGCCACGGTGCCGGACGCGGCGAGCGCCACCGCGAAGACGGCGAGCGCGATCCAGACGGCGACCACCACCCGTGGATCGTAACCGGGCGCCCCAGTACGGGGCCCGACGCGAGCAGGCATCGGCCTTCGAGGCGTCGATTCGGCGCCGCTTGGGTGGTACAATCCCGGCCGCGACGCGGGGTGGAGCAGTCAGGTAGCTCGCCGGGCTCATAACCCGGAGGTCGCAGGTTCAAATCCTGCCCCCGCTATGTCACAATTCTGCGACCGCCGACGAGGCGGTTGCAGTCTTTCTGGGGCCGGTACGAGATCGGCCGTGACGGTGGCGGCAAGTTCGAGCGAGTGGCTCGGCTTGTCGTAGGTGACCGTGACGTCGAAGGCGTCGAAGAGGTCTGC